>JAFGGD010000029.1 GCA_016930695.1 Candidatus Eisenbacteria bacterium | reverse complement strand
CCGCGAACCACGGGCGCAAAGGGAGTGTTTCAGGTTTTTTCCCTTTCCCTTCTCGTTTACGAATCCGTCTCCGGACCGCGAACCACGGGCGCAAAGGGAGTGTTTCAGGTTTTTCCCCTTTCCCCCTTCGTTTACGAATCCGTCTCCGGACCGCGAACCACCGTGCAAAGGGAAAGTGATTCAGGATCATTCCGTCCCGGATTCTCTCCGAGCGGAGTGAGGAGGTATCCGGCACCGAAAAGAAATGGGGATCGCTATCGGCATCGGTATCGGTATCGAAATCGAAATCATTTTCTCCCTCTCCCGCTTACGGGAGAGGGTGGGGGTGAGGGTGCCTTTCCTTCCCCCACCGGCTCTCCCTTCGGGGCACGGTGTGGGGAGAAAGAACGGACGGGGTATCCCTCTCGGAGTCCGGGGCGTGCCGCCCCCCGGGTTGGTTCGTGATCGCCACGGAGTTTCCACAAGGGTGCGACCTCGCGCGGCCCTTCCTCACGCACCTCGAGAGGTGGGGGCCCCTCCCGCCCCTCCTCCTCGAAGGATCACGCCGTCCGTCCGAAGAGGAGACGGAGGGGATAGCGGGATCGAGAGAAGGCCTGACGGCCCCGAGAGGGAGAGCCGGCGGCGGAAGGGTGTCCGGCACCAGCTGTATTCCCCGTAATAGGTGGCTGTCCCCATTTGCCTCGATTTCGATTTGGATTTCGATGGGGAAGGAGAGCTACCTGTCTTCTTCGTTTCGCAGGGTGCTGCCGGGCGGGACTTCGTGGAGGGGGAAGCGGTCTTTGCGGAGGGAGGGGTAGAGGATGGTGTTTTGGCCGACGCGGCAGCCGGCGGGGACGGTGGCCTGTTTGCCGATGACGGTGAGGCCGGTGGAGAGGTGTTCCGGGAACTCCTGGTTCGGCGTCCCCGCGCCCCAGGTGCCGATCTCCACCCCTTCGCCGATCCAGACCTGCTTGTCGCTGATCACGTGGCTCACGCGGGCGCCGCGGTCGATTCGCGTGTCGTTCATGATCACCGAGTCCTCGACGCGCGCCCCCTTGGCGACGATCACGCCGGGCGAGAGGATCGAGCGGACCACCTCGCCGCGGATCTCACAGCCGGGGGAGATGAGCGATTCGGACACCGACGCGCCGGGGGCGATCATCGCGGGAGGGCGATCGCCGAGGCGGCCGATCTCCTCCGGGTTGGTTCTCACGCGCCACGACTCCAGGTCGATGCCGCTGTCCGGGTCGAGAAGGTCCCGGTTCGCCTCCCAAAACGCCTGCAGGGTTCCCACGTCTTTCCAGTAGCCGCGGAAGGGATAGGCGTAGACGCGGTCCTCTCCCACCGCCGTGGGGATCACGTGGTTGCCGAAGTCGCTCCCCCCGATGGACCGGAGGGCGCGAAGCATGTAGGCGGCGTCGAACACGTAGATCCCCATCGAAGCGAGACGGCTGTCGGTCGTCACCGGCTTCTCCTGCCACTCGATCACCCGCCCCTTCTCTCCGGTCCGGGCGATCCCGAAGTGGCGCGTCTCCTCCGGCCGCACCTCCATCATGGCGATGGTGAGGTCCGCCCGGCGGTCGCGGTGGAAGCGGAGCATGGGCCGGTAATCCATGCCGTAGATGTGGTCCCCCGACAGGATCAGCACGTTCTTCGGATCGGAACGGTGGATGTACTCGATGTTCTGCCGGATCGCGTCGGCGGTCCCGCGGTACCAGTCCGAATCCCGCTCGCCGGTGCGCGGCGGGAGGATCTTCACGCCGCGCGTGCGGCCGGTCATGTCCCACGCCTCGCCGACGCCGAGGTGGTTCATCAAGGAGATCGGCTTGTACTGGGTCAGCACCGCCACCGATCCGATGCCGGAGTTCATCACGTTGCTCAGCGTGAAATCGATGATACGGTACATGCCGCCGAAGGGGACCGCCGGTTTGGCGCGGAGCTTTGCGAGGATGTTGAGCCGCGTGCCGCCGCCGCCGGCGAGCAACATGACCACCGTCTCCCTCATCCGATCGTCTCCCCCGAGGAATACGTTTGCTCCGTGAATCGTTCCGGTCCGAAATAGGGACCCACGATGCAGTTTCTTCCGATCCGGACGCCGCCGGGGAGCTGGGTCATCTTACCGACGAGCGTGATGCCGGAGCGGAGAAGCTCCGGTACGCTCCGGTTCGGCCGGTCGTCGTCGCCGTCGCCGACGCGCGCCCCGGGACCGACGGTCACGCCGATGTCGGCGATCACCCGATCCAACACCGCGTCCCGCTCGACATGCACGTCCGGGAAGAGGATCGAGTGCTCCACCACCGCCCCCCTCGCCACGCGGCATCCCGGGAAGAGGACGCTGTTTCTCACCGTGCCGGAAACGCGGCAGCCGGGCGAGATCCTCGCGTCCTCCACCGTCGAACCGGAGAGGAGGAGCGCCGGGGAGCGATCGCGCAGGCCGAAGTGATCCAGGTTGGTCCGCACTCCCCACCCTTCGAGGTCGATCCGGGGGCGCTCGCCGAGGAGTTCCATATGGCACTGCCAGAACTCGTCCACCGTTCGCGTGTAGCCCCAGTAGCCGCGGTGTCGCCAGCCGTAGACGCGGTGGCGGCCCAGCATGCGGGGGAGGATGTCCCGGCCGAACTCCCAGCCCTCGCCGTGGCGCGCGTTTTCCGTCACCAGATGCGCGAGCAGGCCGGCGCGGAAGAGGTAGACCGTCATCGAAGCGGCGGTGTAAGTGGGACGTTCCGGTTTCTCGACGTAGTCGACCAATCGCCCGCCGATCGGGCCGTCCTCATCGTCGAGCCGCCCGAGGCCGAAACGGTGCGCCTGGTCGATCGGCGTCTCCGTGAACGCGATGGTCAGATCCGCTTCCTTGCGGCGGTGGTACTCGATCATCGGGCCGTAATCCATCCGGTAGATGTGATCGCCCGACAGGATCAGCACCAGTTCCGGGCCGTGCCTCTCGAGAAACTCCAGGTTTTGATAGACCGCGTCCGCCGTCCCCCTGTACCAATCCGTGTCCGCGATCCCCTTCGTGGGGGGGAGCATGGTGGCGCCCCGGTCGCGGCCGGTCATGTCCCAGGAGGAGCCGATGCCGATGTGACGGATCAGGGAGCCGGAGCGGAACTGGGAGAGGATCCCCACGCGCTCGATCCCGGAGTGCATCAAATTGCTGAGGGCGAAATCGATCACCCGGTACATCCCGCCGAAGGGAATGGCGGACTTGGGGCGGTGCATGGTGAGAATGGAGAGTTCATTCACCCGCCCGCCGGCGAGAATCAACGCAACCACTTCGTTCATGGCCGGTTCCGGCTCCTCTTTCCCGATTCGTGTGCGGCCAGCGGGCCGAGTTTAGCAGAATTCGGCCCTTCGTCCATCCCCCTCCGTAGGGAGATCGTTCCGGAAACCCGGATCGACGGGCACGCGGGTCCGTCAGAATGACACGGTGTGCGCCGGAGGGTCGGAATTTCTGGCGGAGAATGGGGGAGTTTCACCGTCGCCGCCGCCGGGGTTGATTGTTAACTCGTGAAAAATCGCGAGGGTCCTTGATCGCGAGAGGAACGTCCTTTCTGGCACGGCGGATGCAATTCAAATAAACGAGGACCGAACCCCGGCCGACCGAAACTCTTAACAGACTGAACGGCAATGAGATATACGGATCGTTCTCGCATGCTTGTCCTCGGTTTCGGTGTCCCCCTCCGGCGGGACGACGGCGTCGGCATCGCCGCGCTGGAGGGGCTCCGCGCCCTCGGATTCGGCCGCGACGGAGAGGATCTGGTTCGTGGGGATCTGCGGGGGAACGAACTGTTCGATCTTCTGGAACGGCACGAAAGGGCTTTGGTTTTGGACTCCATCCTGGAGGGAGACGGCCCGGCGGGAGGCCTGATCGAGGCGGGGCTGCGGGAAGCCCGTTTCCTCCTCCGTCCCCACGGCGCCCTCCGCGGCCTGGACTTCGGGACCGCCTTCGAACTGGCGCGCAAGCTGGACCTGCGCCTCCCTGAGGTGGAGTTCCTTCTGATGCGCGTGCGGGACACCGCGCCGGGCGAGGGATTCAGCGCACCGGTCGCCCGGGCTCTCCCCCGGATGATCGACGCGGCGGCCCGTATGATCCGCGTCCATACCGGCGCGACGTGACGAACCGCTTGAATATACAGCGGTTTTCTGTTCTGATGATAAGGGAGCCGCACGGTCCGCCCCACTCGATCCGCGGCCGGCGACCCGTCGGCATCCCCGTTTCCATACCAATGCAACGGCCTCTTTCCATCCAGAGGGGACCATCATGGACGATACCTATCTCCAAAGATTCTTATCCGACTCGGCGCGCCGGGCGAAGCGCTCCGAGATCCGGGAACTCCTGAAGCTGACCGCCCGGCCCGAGGTGATCAGTCTGGCCGGCGGACTCCCCGCGCCCGAGACCTTCCCTCTCGAAGAGATCGCCGACCTCCTACCGGGGGCGATGCGGGAGTTCGGCGCGAACGCCCTCCAGTACGGGACCACGGAGGGGGACAACGGCCTGAAGGACGAAATCATCAAGATGATGGCCGACGACGGCCTCCCCGGCCTGACCCGCGACGAGGTGATGATCACCACCGCGAGCCAGCAGGGCCTCGACCTGGTGAGCCGTGTATTCCTCGCGCCGGGGGACGCGATGATCTGCGGCCTCCCCAGCTATCTGGGCGCCCTCTCCGCCTTCAACGCCGCCGGCGCCCTGATGACCGGTATCCCGTTGGACGACGACGGCATGCCTCCCGATGCGCTGGAGGAACAGCTGAAGTCGATGCGGGAGAGGAACATCGAGCCCAAGCTCCTCTACCTGGTCCCCGATTTCCAGAACCCCGCGGGCGTGACGCTTTCTTTCTCGCGCCGCCAGAAGATCCTGAAACTCGCCCGCAAGCACGACATGCTGGTGCTCGAGGACAGCCCCTACCGCCAGCTCCGCTACACCGGTGAAAACGTCCCGAGCATGAAGAGCATGGATGAGGACGGCCGCGTCATCTCCCTCTTCACGTTCAGCAAGATTCTCTTCCCGGGGCTCCGGCTCGGCTGGGCGATCGCGCATCCGGACGTGATCAGCCGCTTGGTGGTCGCCAAACAGTCCGTCGATCTGTGCACCAGCGCCCTCAGCCAGCTCGTGGCGAGGGAGTACCTGAAAACGGGCCGCCTGCCGGCGCAGCTCGAGCGCACACGGGCCGTCTATCGCGACAAGTGCGCGGTGATCCTGAAGGCGTTGGACGACAACATCGATCCTTCCTGGGGTGTGAAGTGGACCCGTCCCGAGGGCGGGCTTTTCCTCTGGATGACCCTCCCGGACGGTCTGAACGCCAAGGATCTTCTCGCGCAGGCGCTCCAGGAGAACGTCGCCTTCGTCATAGGCAACGCCTTCTACTGCGACGGAGGCGGGAGCGACACGATGCGCCTCAACTTCAGCTTCCCGAGCCAGGAACAGCTGAAGACCGGAATCGCCCGCATCGCCAAGGCGATCAAGATCCTTTTGGAGAAGCAGCCCGCCTGAGATTCTCTCCGCGTCTCGGGGATCCATGAGCGCCCTTCCCGGTCGGGGAGGGCGCTTTTTTTTATCGTCTTGCGCCGGACTTGGACGCTTTTCCTTTTCCTGATAGAATGACTTTCGGCGGGCGCTTGCCGGGAGGAAACGAGAAGTCCATGAAACCGATAGGGATACGACGAGAAGACAAGAGCGTCCGGGAGAGACGGACCCCCATTCCACCGGATCAGGCGGGGCGTTTGGTGCGGGAGGGGATCCCGGTGCGGGTGCAGCCCAATCCGAGGCGGATCTTCACCGACGAGGAATACCGGCGGGCCGGAGCGGTGGTGGACGAGGACCTGTCCCCCTGTTCGATCATTTTTGGCGTGAAAGAAATCCCGCCGGACCTTTTCCTCGAGGAGAAGGCCTACGTATTCTTCGCCCATGTGATCAAGGGGCAGAAGTACAACATGCCCATGTTCCGCCGGATGATGGAGCGGCGCTGCCACCTGATCGACTACGAGAGAATCGTGGACGAGAAGGGGCGGCGGCTGGTCCTGTTCGGGAGGCACGCCGGTCTCGCCGGCATGATCGAGACGCTCCGCGCCGCCGGGAAGCGCCTCGAGGCGGAGGGGTTCGACACGCCCCTCGCCCGCATCAAGATGGCGCTGGAGTACGACTCGCTGGAGGAGGCGCGAACGGCGATCCGTGACGCCGGCGCGTCGATCCGCGAAGGGGAGTGGCCGGCGGAGCTGACCCCCTTCACGATCGGGTTCGCCGGATACGGCAACGTCTCTCAGGGAGCCCAGGAGATCTACGGTCTCCTGGATCCGGTGGAGGTGTCCCCCGGCGATCTCGCTTCGGGCGCACCCGCCGCGACGCGGGCACGTCCCTTCGTCAAGGTCGTCTTTTACGAAAAGGACCTCGTCGAACCGGTCCGTCCGGGGGACGCCTTCGAACTACGGGATTACTACGATCATCCGGAGAAATACCGCTCCGTTTTCGAGCGGCACCTCCCCCATCTGGACGCCCTGGTGAACGCCGTCTATTGGGACGATCGGTATCCCCGTTTCGTCACCCTCGATTGGCTGCGCCGCGCCTGGTCCGGGGGGAAGCCGCGGCTTCGGGTGATCGGCGACATCACCTGTGACATCGGCGGCGCCGTCGAATCGACGGTGAAGGCGATGGAGCCGGGGAATCCCTGTTTCGTCTACGAACCCCTCACCGGGGAAACCGTCGAAGGGGTGGTGGGGAACGGCCCGGTCATGATGACGGTGGACATCCTCCCCGCCGAGCTCCCCCGGGAGGCGTCGCTCTCCTTCGGCGAAGCGCTGGCGCCTTTCCTGGCGGACCTGGCCCGGGCGGACCTCTCCCTCCCCCGGGATCGGGTGGAGCTTCCCGGACCGATCCGGGAGGCGCTGATCCTACACAAGGGGGAGCTGACCGAAGATTACCGTTACCTGACCAAGTATTTGGGACAGGAGTGATTGAGAACCGAAAGACTTCAAAGGAGCCGAGAGGGAAGCGATGAAGAAGACCCTCGTCCTGGGAGCCGGGCTTGTCTCTAAGCCTCTCGTACGTTATCTGCTCGACCAGCCGGACTTCCACGTGCACTGCGCCAGTCGCACCGTCTCGAAGGCGGAGAAGCTGATCGACGGCCATGAGCGCGGGAAGGCGACGCCGCTGGACCTGACGAACCCGAAGGCGCTGGCCGACCTGGTCCCCGGCGCGGACCTGGTGATCAGCCTCGTCCCCTACGCGTTCCATGTGCAGGTGGCGGAACTCTGCATCCAACACAAGAAATTGATGGTCACCACCTCCTACGTCAGTCCCGCCATGAAGGCGTTGGACGCCAAGGCGAAAGAGGCGGGCGTGATGATCCTGAACGAGATCGGGCTCGATCCCGGCATCGACCACATGTCGGCGATGCGCGTCTTCCACGACGTGCGCGGCCGGGGCGGGCACATCGAGGAGTTCATGTCCTACTGCGGCGGCCTGCCGGCGCCGGAGGCGAACACCAATCCCTTTGGTTATAAGTTTTCCTGGTCGCCCCGCGGCGTCCTTCTCGCCGGCAAGAATAACGCCAGCTATCTCAAGGACGGCGAACGCCGGGACATCCCATCGAAGGGTCTCTTCGAGGACCGCTGGACGCTGGACATTCAGGGAGAGGGCGAGGGGTACGGCAAGTACCAGGCCTATCCGAACCGGGATTCCATCGGCTATATCGACATCTACAGCCTCCATAAGGCGAAGACGGTGATCCGCGCCACGCTTCGCAATTTCGGTTGGTGCGAGACGCTGAAGGCGATCGTCGATCTCGGCTTCCTGGACGACGAGAAGCGCGATCTCGGCGGGAAGACCTACGGCGCCGTCCTGGCGGAGATGGCCGGCGGCTCCGACCCGAAGAAGGCGGTGATGAAGAAGCTCGGCATCGCCGCCGACGCGACGCCGATCACCAACATGGCGTGGCTCGGCCTCTTCGGCGACGAGAAGATCCCCTTCGACAAGGGGTCTTATCTGGACGCGCTCGAAAAGATCATGCTCGAGAAGATGGGCTACGGCCCGGGCGAGCGGGACATGATCGTCCTGCATCACCGTTTCACCGCCGGCGGGTTCTCCGACGGCCACAAGGAACACATCACCTCCACGCTCATCGACTTCGGCATCCCGAAGGGTGATTCGGCCATGTCCCGCACGGTGGGGCTCCCGGCCGCGGTGGCGACCCGCTACCTCCTGGAAGGGAAGATCAAGGGGAGCGGCGTGCATATCCCTGTGTCGCCCGAGGTTTACCAACCGGTGCTCGAGGAACTGGAGCGTCTCGGAATCCATTGTCTGGAAAAGAGCGAAACGGTCTGATCGATTCCGGCGGAAGCGGAGGGGCCCGGCGCGGAGACGCGTTCGGGCCCCTTTCCGCGCGCGTCCGGCGGGCGGCCTTTCCCGCGTTGCTCCTGCTCACGGCGGTTCTTCACCTCTCTACGATCAGGTCCGGCCACGACTGGGGGGGCGACTTCGCCCACTATCTGCGCCACGCGGAGAACATCGTCGACGGCCGCGCCTACGGGGAGACCGGATATGTCCGGACTCCTCTCATGAGTTACGTGAGCACCTCCTCCTACCCGCCCGGTTTTCCGCTTCTCCTCGCGCCGGTCCGTCTCGTCGCGGGCCGTTCCATGCTCCCCTTCAAGGTGGAGGGCGTTCTCTTTCTCGTCGGCGCGCTCGCCCTTCTCCGCGTTTGGGCGCGGGGGAAGATCGGCGACGGGGCGGCGTTTCTCCTCCTCTTTCTCTTCGGTTGGAGCGCGGCGGTCATCGAGGAAAGCGATCGGATTCTTTCGGACGTGCCTTTTCTCTTCTTCCTCCTGCTGTCGTTGATCGTCATCGAGCGCGCGTGGAGGCGGGGGAGGATCGATCCCGGCGGAGCGGCGCTGGTCGCCGCGCTCGTTCTCTTCACCACGCTCATTCGCCCGGTCGGCGCGCTCCTCCTCGTCCCCTTTCTGGGCGAGGGATTGCGGCGAGGCGGCCTCCGGTCGGTCGCGCCGTGGGCGGCGGCCGCCGCGATAGCCGCCGGCGTGGTGGTCTTCCGCGTGCTCATGCCCGATCTCGCCTACGGAGGGCTTTTCGCCGGAGCCTCCCCCGGAACCGTGTGGAAGAATCTTCGGTACTACAGACTTCTGACGGAGCGCTTTCTCCCTCCTTTCCCTCTTCTCCCCGGAGCACGCTATCCGCTCTTTCTGATCCTTTCGACGTTCGCCCTGGCGGGGATGGTCCGTTCCATTCGCCGAGGATTGTGGCCGCTCTTCCTTTTCGTTCTCGCCCAGGTCGCCGTGCTGATCGTCTTCCCCTTCCAGCAGGGACACCGGTATCTCTTCCCGGTCTATCCCTTCCTTCTCTATTGGATGTTGCTCGGCGCCGGGTGGATCGGCGGTCTCTTCTCCGGCGGGGGGAGGCGCGTCGCGGCGGCGGCGGGCGCGGCGTTTCTCGTTCTCTGGACCGGATACGGGGTCGCCTCTTCCGGACTGACGACACGCGGGCGGCCGGACGGCCCCGAGTCGCCCGCGGCGGCGGCGTTTCTCGACTACGTGGAGAACCTCTCGCCTGAGGAGGCGCTCTTCTCGTTCTGGAAACCGCGCGTGCTCGCCTACTACACCGGGCGGAGCGCGGTGGCGCTCCCGATTCTCGACGAGTTGGAGGAGATGGCCGCCTGGTTCCGGAAGTGGGGGGTGACCCACGTCGCTTTCGACAGGAAGCGGCGGTGGGGGCGGGTGTTGCTCGAGGATGTCGCCGCGGACAAAAGGCGTTTCCGGCCGCTCTATGACGACGGGCGCTTTCTGGTTTTCGAGATCCGGAGAAGCGGGCCGGGCGGGGAGGGAGAGGCCGGCTCGCGGAAGACCCCGCCGGCGGCGGCGCGGGAAAAGGGGGGGAAGGATCGGAGCGGATCGGATACACTGCGAAGGAACCGCGCCCCGGAGGAAGACCCTTGATCGTTTCGCCTCTCGCCGTGCTCACCCTCCTCGCCGCGCTCGTCGCCGCGGTCTTTCTGGTGGAGAAGCGGACCGGCTGGAGACTGTTCCACTATTTCCCGCCGCTCCTCTTCATCTACATGATTCCGCTGGTCCTCTCCAACACCGGGGTGATTCCGACGGCGAGCCCGGTCTATTCGGGGATGCGCGCCTACGCGCTTCCGATCTTCCTCACCTTCATGCTTCTCTCGCTGGATTGCCGGAAGGCGGTGCGCGTGATGGGGAGCGGCGTCTTCGTCATGCTCCTCGGGAGCGCCGGCGTGGTGATCGGCGGCGCCGTTGCATACGCGCTGGTGCATCGCGGCCTCTCGCACGATGCGTGGAAGGGATTCGGCGCTCTGGCGGGGAGCTGGATCGGCGGCACCGGGAACATGGCCGCCGTGGCGGGCGCCCTCGACGCGCCCCCGGAGGAACTGGGCCTCGCCGTCCTCTCCGACAATCTGGTCTACGTCGTCTGGCTGCCGATCCTGCTCGGGTCGAAGGCGTGGGCGGAGCGATTCGGCCGTTTCACCCGCGTCTCGTCGGATCGTCTCCGGATACTCGAGGAGGCGGCCCGTTCCATCGAAAGGGAGGAGCGGGCGCCTGCGATGCTCGACCTCCTTCTTCTCCTTTCGATCGGGCTCGCCGTCACCGCCGCCGCCAAGGGTGTCGCGGCGGGCATTCCGGAGCTCCCGCCGGTCCTCTCCACGGGGACTTGGGAGGTGCTGCTGGTCACCACCTTCGGCATCGCTCTCTCCTTCACGCGGGCGCGGCGCATCCCCGGAAGCCAGCCGATCGCCATGGCGATGGTTTACCTCTTCGTCGCCGGCATGGGCGCGAGAGCGGAACTCTCCGGGCTCAGCCGGGCGCCCTGGTTCGTCGCCGGCGCCTTCATCTGGATCTTCATCCACGGCGGATTCGTGCTTCTCGGGGCCCGCCTCTTCCGGGTGGACGTGCACACCGCGGCGATCGCCTCGGCGGCGAACATCGGCGGCATCGCCTCGGCGCCGATCGTCGCCGCCTATCACCGAAAAAGCCTGATCCCGGTTTCGATCCTCATGGCCCTTCTCGGCTACGCGGTGGGGAACTACCTCGCGATCCTCACGGCGCAGCTCTGCTGGCTCGTCGGCCGCTGACGTCCTTCTCTCGGCTTCTATTGTTTCGTGCGTAAAACACGTACGCCGGCTCCCGCCGCGGCGAGCCATCCGGCGACGAAAAACGCCCAGGGGAACCGTTCGGGGATCCCGCCGGCGACGAGGACGCCGTGGTTGGTCATGAAGGAGCCGAGCATGAGGAGGACTCCGGCCGCGCCGAGCGCCCAATCGAACGGCCGAACGCGGACCGGCCGTCCGCGGCGCTTCCGGACGGCGAGGGCCGCCCCGCCGGAAACGAGGAGGACCGACACGAGGAGGGGGGCGAGAACGGGGCCGGCCCAAACGAGAGGGATGAGGAAGAGGATGTCCCAGGTGAGAAGCGATTCGGGCCAGCGGAGAACGGCGAAGAGGCCGGCGTAGAAGACGACGTCCCAGACGCCGAAGAGGAAGGCGAACCATCCGAAGCGTTCCCAGCGGGAGCGCCCGGCGAGCGACGCCGCCGCCCAGAGCATGATGAGGGTCGCGGCTTCTCGCAGGAGTTCCACGAGCGCGTAGGCATTCGGCGGGACGAGAATGGGAAAGCGAAACCCCTCGGGGAAGAAAATCCGCCGGATGTAAATCACCACCGCCGCCTCCAGGTAGCCGAAGGCGACGCCGAAGACGATCAGCGGGATCAGAATGCTCCGGAGCGACCGGCGATCATCGCTCATCCGACAAGTCTCCTCGCCGGGAGGATAGCGCGAAAGGAATCAAGCCGCCAGGAGGGAGGCGCAAGCAAAAGAAGAAGGGAAAATGAATTTCCCGCTGACGGTCAATGCGGGAGAGGCAAATCCGATTTCGTCGTGCTGTAACTGTTTCTATCCGTGTCAAGTGGCTGGGGACGCCGGATCGGTTCGCCGCGTTCCGCCTTCGCAGGACGAACCGATCCGGCGCCGACCGGTTAAAAGCGATCCGGGAACAGCCTCTCCGCCTCGCGCACCGACTCGTAATCCCCGCTCTCCGCGTCGACCAGATAGTCCACCTGGTAGAGGTCGTAAAGGAGCTTCTTGCCGGCCGGGTCGTCCCCCATCTCGAGCAAACGCCGGAGTATTTCGTTCGTGATCTTGGGGTTCGCCTCGATGAAGGGCTTGGAGCCGGTGATCGTGTCGCCCGGTATCGGCTTCGTATAGAAGACCGCCTTCAGCTTGCGGCTGTCCCGCGGCTCGAGGTACTGGGTCCAGGCGCCCCGGCGGTTCTCCGTGTCGTTGGCGAAAACGGCGCCCGCGTCGATCCGCCCGTGGAGGACCGCCTTGACGATCTCGTCGTAACCGCCGATGAAGGTGTTGGACGCGAAGTAGGCGTCCACGTCGATCCCCTGGGCGTGGAGCGCCGCCTTGGTGAACATGAATCCGGCGGTGCTGCTCGGGTAGGCCCAGCCCATTCGTTTCCCCTGTAGTTCGCGGATCGTGCGGATCCCGCTGTCCCGGCGCACCACGATGGCGCCGTAGTAGAACGGTTCCGCTCCGCGGACCGACTTGAGAAGCACCCGCGCGACGCCGCTCCGTTCCGCCTTGACGTAGCTGAGCGGCGAGAGCCAGGCGAAGTCCACCTCGTTTTTGCCGACGCCCTCGATCAGATCGTCGTAGTTGTGGCTCACGACCGGCACGAAGCGGTACTCGGTCTTGTCCGTCAGATACTGGCAGAACTCCTCGGCTAAAATAGTGAGCTGTTCCCGATTGTGGGAGGGATAGAACCCGAAGCGAACGACCGGCTTCTTATCGGCCGCCGTCGCCGAGCCGGAAATCAGCAGGGACCCCGCCAGAAACGCGACGGCGAGGAGGGATATCCTTCTCATCTCGCACCTCCCTTGGATGATGAGGTTCACCCTCATCCTAACGGGCGACGGCGGCGGTCGTAAAGATGAAAGGGGAGGGGGCGTGATCCCCGTCGCGACCCCGGACAGGGAAAGCGATTGGCGGATAAAAAGATACGGGCGCCGAGGGAACGCGGAATCCCCACGGCGCCCGGCTCTTTTCCGCGGCGCGCGTGACTACCGAATGAGGCTCATCTTGCGTGATTCGGTCCTCCCGCCGGCGTCGATCCGGCAGAAGTAGACCCCGCTCGCCACGGCGCGACCGGCGTCGTCCCGGCCGTCCCACACAACGGCGTGTCGGCCTTCAGGGAAGGAGATGCCGTCCACGAGGGTGTGGATCCTCTCGCCGGTGATCGCATAGACGCCGATCGTCACCGGACACGCCTCCGGCAGCTCGAAGGAGATGGACGTGATCGGGTTGAACGGGTTGGGGCGGTTCGGCTCCAGCGCGAAGCGCGCGGGCGGGGCACCCTCGCCGGCGGCGGTGGAAACCTCCGCGTTCTCGTCGAGAAGCCACTCGTCCGGATCGAAGAGGACGGCCGTCGCCTCGCCGCCCGGGTAGACCTGGAACTGGTTGGTCTCCGCGTCGATCCAGAGAACGACCGTCGTGTCTCCCGCGGGCGTTTCGATCAGAAAGTCGACGGGCATGACGTAGGCGTCCGGTCCGACGGTCTGCGTCTGCCGCGTACTGATATCCACCCGCCAGTTCCCCGGCGTCTCCTCGACCGAAGTCCATCCCCAATCGATCACCGGATGGCCCCCCTGGTAGATCCACTCGTCGAAGAACCAGTCCAGGTCACCGCCGTAGACGGTTTCGCAATCGGCGATGAAATCCGGCGTGTACGCGTTGCCGTAGGCGTGATTGTCCAGGTAGAGATTCAGCGCGTCGAAGAAGAGAGAGTCTCCCATCACGCCCCGGAGCATGTGGACCACGGAGGCGCCCTTCTCGTAAGCGACGGTCCCCCAGAGGTAGTCGGGATCGTAGATCGGATAGGTGAGGATTTCGGCGCTGTTCAGATAAGGGGTGAAAAGATCGGAGACAACGTAGTCGTGGTAATCCTGCTCGCCGTAGAGGTGTTCGTGGAAGAGCGCTTGGCCGTAGGTGGCGAATCCCTCGGAGAGCCAGACGTCCCGCCAGTCGCCGTAGGTGACCAGGTCGCCGAACCACTGGTGCGTCATCTCGTGGGCGAGAAGGTCGTCGTAGGTGGTGGTGCCGTTCACGCCCCAACTGATGTGGAAGACCTTCGTCTGGTGCTCCATGTCGCCGATGGGGGTCGTCACGTAGCCGAACTCGTCGTAGGGGTAATCGCCGAACCGCTCGATCAAGCCGTCCATCATGTGGTGCACGTTCTGGAAAGAACCGGGGGCGTTGGGAATCAGGTCCCGATGCACGTAGTGGTGGATGAAGTCGTGGTAGGCGTCGGTCACCTCATCGTATTTGGCGATCGAGACGGCCATCAGGTAACTCGAGACCGGATGATCCTCGCGCCAGTGATAGGTTTTGCGTCCCGTCGCCGTGTCGGTCTCCACGGAGACCAACTCGCCGGTGGCGACTCCCACTTTGGTGGCCGCGGTCTCCACGTAGATGTCGCAGGTCGCCTTGTCGCAGGGGGAATCCACGCCGGGGAACCAGGTCCGGCCCATGGAGGGGTTGCCGGAGCTTACGCCCACGCCCATGCTGAAGTCGGTGATCGGGTAGCCGTATACCCAGAAGCCCCCGAAACCGCCCGGGCTCGGTTCGTGCCAGGGCGTCCCTCCGTAAACCACCTCCACCGTCGCCGTGTCGCCGTCGTCCAGGGGCGAGTCGAGGGTGACCAGAAGCGTGTCGGCCGCGTGGGTGTAGGCGAGGGGTGTTCCGCCGTGGTAGACGCCGGAGACGGTGAGGGATCGGAGATCGAGCCGCACCGAAGCAAGGTCGTCCTTCATGCTTTGCAGGGTGACGAAGGCCTGTCCGTCCAGAAGCTCCGCGGAGTGGTTCACGGTCATATGCAGCTCGTAATGCACCACGTCGAAGGAGTCCGGGCAGGCGGTCGGATCGGTCCGAAGCGCCTTCTCGGCGGCGTGCGCTTCCGCGATCCTGGCCGGGAGGCGCTCCGCGCTTTGCAGCCCTTCCACGGACACGTAGCGATCGGAGGAAAGGTAACGGGTTTCAGCGGAGACGAGGCCGGCGAGGACGGCCAGGGCGAGGAAAACGGACGCGAGCCGTTTCATCGTTCACTCCTTTCGAGGGAGACGACGGGATTGTTCGAGTGGATTCCTTTTCCATTATACCACGTTCCGGGACCCCTTTCTCCACCCGTCCTCCGGGCCTCCGGAGCGCCCCCGCCGCCGCGGGGCGGGCGTCCTTGAGCGGGCGGACCGCATCGGCTATCCTCGGCGGGTTCGCCGGGCGCGGGTGCGCGCGGTCCCGGCGGTTCGTCGGAATCCCTTATCCCCGAAAGACGGAGACGATGCGCGAGCTTATCCTCTTCCCGCGGCCGGCGTCCGAGGACGCCGATGCCCCACCCCGTCCCCTTCCGAGGCGGGACGAACTCGATCCCCGCCATCAATGGCGTCTGGAAGACATGTACCCTTCCCCCGGGGCGTGGCGGGAATCCTTCGACCGGATCCCGGAGCGGATCGAGGCGCTCACCTCACGGAAGGGAAGGGCGGGCGAGTCGTCCGAGGCGCTTCTCGAAACGCTCCGCGCCCGGGACCGTCTGAACGAGAGCTTCGGCCGCCTGTACGTGTACGCCCATCTGTACCGGGACCAGAACACGGGTGACCCGGAGGGGCAGGCGCTCGCCGAACGGATCGCCGCCCTCCGTCCCAAGGTGGGCGAGGCGGAATCGTGGATCCCTCCGGAGATTCTCGCCCTCCCCGAGGAGAGGATCGCAGCTTTCTTGGACGAGAACGAGGAACTCCGCCTTTACCGGCACGACCTGGACGACCTTCTCCGCCTTCGTCCCCACACGCTTTCGCCTGAGGAGGAGAAGCTGCTCGCCCTTTCCGGCAACGTCGCGGCCGGCCCGCGCAACGCTTTCACCATGCTGAACAACGCGGACCTCCGTTTCCCGGCCATCCGGGACGAGGAGGGGCGTGAAGTGGAGGTCACCAAGGGAAGGTTCAGCCTGTTCATGGAGAGCCGGGAGAGGCGGGTGCGCCGGGACGCCTACGAGGCGCTCCTCGGCACCTACCGGAAGTTTCGGAACGTTTTCGCCGCCCTGCTCAGCGGGAGCGTGACCAAGGACATCTTCTACGCCCGCGCCCGCGGTTACGACAACTGCCTGGAGCGCGCGCTGGACGGGGGGAACATCCCCCGCGCCGTGTTCGACACCACGCTCCGCGCCGTCCAGGAGCGCCCGGAGCCGCTCCGCCGCTACCTCGATCTCCGCCGGAGGATCCTCGGCCTGGAAGAGCTGCGCCCCTGGGACCTCTTCGTCCCGCTCTTCCCGGAGGGGGAGGAGAAGATCCCCTACGAGGAGGCGGTCGCCCTGGTGCGCGAGGGGCTCCGTCCCCTCGGGCCCGCTTACGGCGCGGCGCTCGACGAGGGGCTCGGGGGCGGTTGGATCGACGTGTACGAGAACGAGGGGAAAAGGAGCGGCGCCTACTCCTGGGGGGCCTACGGCGCGCACCCCTACGTGCTTCTCAATTGGCAGGGGACGCTGGACGACGTCTTCACGCTCGCCCACGAGCTGGGCCACGCCCTTCACACCAGGCATTCCTCCCGCCGCCAGCCCTACGTCTACGCCGACTACTCCATCTTCACCGCCGAGGTCGCCTCCACGACGAACGAGGCGCTCCTGATGCACCACCTTCTCGAGACGACGGAGGACCGGAACCGGAAGCTTCACCTGTTGAACCAACGCCTCGATCAAATCCGAGGAACGGTCTACACGCAGGTGCTCTTCGCCGAGTTCGAACGGAGAATCCACGAGGCGGCGGAACGCGAGGAGCCGATCACCGCCGAAGCGCTCGGCGGGATCTTCACCGAGGCGCACGAGACGCTCTACGGCGACCGAGTGGAGCGGGACGAGCTGCACGACGTCTATTGGGCACGGATCCCGCACTTCTATACCGGCTTCTACGTCTACCAGTACGCCACCGGCTTCGCGGCGGCGACCGCGCTTTCCCAACGCATCCTTCGGGAGGGAGAGGAAGCGGTGCGCCGCTACATCGGCTTCCTCGAGGCGGGCGGCTCCGACTACCCGATCGAGATTCTCCGCCGCGCGGGCGTGGACATGACCTCGCCGGAGCCGATCGAGGAAACGGTCCGCCTCTTCGACCGTTTGCTGGACGAGGTGGAGGCGCTTCTGTAAAAAGCCTTGAAAGGAAAAGAAACGCGCCCCGGCCGGCGGTTCCGGTCGGGGCGCTCGATCGTCCGCGCGCGCGTTTTCCTTACTTCAGCAGCACCAGCTTGCGCGTCTCGGTGAACGCGCCGGCGCGCAACCTGTAAAAGTAGACTCCCGAGGCGACGGCGCCCCCCCGGTCGTCGCGGCCGTCCCAAACCGTTTCCTGATCACCGGCGTCTCTCGCGCCGCGCACGAGCGTCCGCACAAGACGCCCCGAAACGTCGTGAATCGAAAGGGAGACGTTTCCGGGCCGCGCCAGCGACCAGGAGATGACGGTGGATGGGTTGAAGGGGTTGGGGCGGTTCCGGCCGAGGCGGGTCGCCGCGGGCGCGCCGGCCGCTACGCCGGTGGAGGGGAGCACCGTCACCTTCGCCGGGTCGCTCCAAAAACCGGTCTGCGCCTCCGCGTCCCGGGCGCGCACCCAGTAGAACCAGTCCCCTTCGGTGCGGCCGGTCACGTCGTACGAGGCGGTGGGGATCGCGTCGTCCAGAGTGTCGACCTCGGCGAAGAGGCGAACGGGATGGATGTCGTCCACCTGCACCCCGCGGAGGTTGGTCAGCTGGTCGGTCACGTAGTGGAAACGGATCCGGATGCTCTCCCCGGCGTAGTCGCTCAGGTCGAAGGCGAGGGGGAACCAGCCGCCGGAGGCGCCGGTGATCCCGTTCCCCCGGTTGTTGCCGTTCGGGTCCACGTCGGTGGTGTAACTCCCCGGGATGGGCGCCCAGGAAGCGCCGCCGTCCTCGGAGATCTCCACGTACCAGTAGTCCCACTCGTTCTCCACGCGCCACCATCCCCAGAAGGTGAGGGAGTCGCCCGCCTCCACGTCGATGGGATGCGGCGCCTCTAAAGCCGCGGAGTACTCGTCCCCCGTGCCGGAGTAGAAGCTGTACGACCCGGAGTGTTTCCTCTCGTCGTTCCATGTCCAGTTGTCGGTGAGCCAATCGCCCAGGCCGAACTCGGCGCTGTCGAGCACGATCGACTCGCCGGTCGCTTCGACCAGCTCGTAAGAGACCACGTCGGAGTCGCCCCCCGCGCCGAGGGCCCAGCTCACGGCGTAGTCGCCGTCCTCGTCGTCCGGCAGCGAGGCGATGACGGGTCGGGCCGGAATCTTGAAGCGATAAGGATCATCGGCGATCCGGACCATGAAGAGCATCGCCGGGAGTTGCTCGGCGAAGTGCACCGGGATCAAGGAGGCGGGCGTGTCGAACTGGTCGCCGATCTCCGGCGTGATGCTGAAGCAGGCGGGCTTGGTGGAGTCGCCGTAGGCCCAGTCGTCGCTCCCGCCGTTGGTGAGGTAGATGAGCCCCGTGTAGGTCGAGCCGGGGTCGTAGTCGTTGTGCGCCGCCAGGCTGTCGCCGATCGCCGCGAAGGCGTCGTCGTCCTCGGTTTGGATCGAGGCGTAGCCCCAGGGATAGAGGTACATGCGGCCGTGGCTGTGGAAGGAGAGGCAGGTGGCGAACTCCTTCGCCTGGAAGAGCGTCATCAGCGCCTGGAGCTCCGGCTCCGAACCGGCGGAGGGACCGCGGTAGGTTTCGCTGTAGGTGTTGGGGCTGGATCCGACGTCGTCGAGCCCCCACATGTAAGGCCAGTTCCGGTTCAGGTCGACGCCGTAGGTGCCGTCGCCGTTGTTCCGCCGGTTTTTGCGCCAGTCGCCCACGTCCACCACGTACTGGTGGCCGTCGGGATTGATCATCGGCACGATCCAGATCTCCCGCTCGTCGACGAGGGCCGTGACGAGAGAGTCCGTTCCGTAGTTGTCGAGAAGGTACTCGGCGAAGAGATAGGGCATCTCCACGCTGATGATCTCCCGGGCGTGGTGGCACCCCATGATCATCGCCTCCGGTTCCCCCTCGTCGAGGGAGACGTTGTCGGAGATCTTGAGGGCGAAAATGTCGCGGGCCTCCCAACTGTCGCCCAGGTCGTGCCTCTCCGCGAGGGTCGGATAGAGGGCGACCAGGCTGTCGAAGGCCGCGTCGATCTCGGCATAGGTGTGGTAGGCCGCGTCCAGGGCGCGGGTCTCCGGCTCGAAGAGGGCGCCGAGCGCCGCGCCGAGGTCCTCGCGCAGCACCTCATAACGGATGCCGCGGGCGGCGAACTCGGCGAGTTCCGCCTCGTTGGCGACGAGAGTGAGGCCGGTGTCCGGCCGGTAGTCGGCCACGTCCCGGTTCTCGCGGAGAAGATCGCGGATCGCCTCCTTTTGGGAGAAATCGATCCGGATCACCTTGTGGATCTCGCCGCCGGCGGCTAGGGAGGAAAACAGGAAGAGGAGGAGAGTCAGAGCGGGTAGCGCTCGGGTGATGAGGCGGCTGCGGGGCATATCGATTCTCCTTCGCACTCTAGGGATCGTCGGGGGATCATGGGAGAGCGGTCTCGGCGCGCGGGACGAGGTGGGGTCGCGCAACCACGCGCGCCCAATTATTATACAACATTCGCGCCCCGGAAGCGAGGGCGTATACTGAAGGACGGCCGCCGGCGCGGCGGAGGGACGGCGATGGGATTTCTCGATAGACTGCGCGGGTTCCTGGCCGGCGGGGAAAGGCGCGCCCCGCGAGGTAGGGAACGCGCCCCGGACGATGAGGGGGACGGGGAACCCTCCGGGGAAATCGTGGTGACGGACGTTCTCGACCTCCACGGTTTTTTCCCGGAGCAGATTCCCGAGGTGATGGAGGAATTCCTCGCCGGCGCGGAGCGCCTCGGGATCGTCGAGGTGCGGATCATTCACGGCAAAGGGAGGAGTGTTCTCCGCCGGGAGGTGTGGGACTTTCTGAAGAGGGATCCCCGCGTGGTCCGTTTCGGCCAGGCGCCTCCCGAACGCGGGGGATGGGGGGCCACCCTCGCGATGTTGCGGCGCGCGGAGAGGGAGCGCGAGGAGACGCGGTGATCTCGCTCTTCGGTGCCTGCTCTCTTCCGCTCCCATCGTTCGCGAAAAGAGAATCCCCGACCGAAGGGCCGTCCATCCCGCCGCGAGGCTCTCCCCCGGTCCTTTTCGGGTAAACAAGAGAGGGGCGGATCGACGACCCGCCCCCCCGTGAAAACGCCGCGGACCGGCGTTTTAATACACGCCGATCTTCTCCTTGCTCGTTTCGATCATGGGATCCCCCGGCTTCCAGCCGGCGGGCGCCGCCTTTCCCGGGTTCGCCTTTACCGCCTGCATCGCCTGAATCTGGCGGATCAGCTCGCTCACGTTGCGGCCCACCGGATCGGTGAGCACCTCCACGGCGAGGATCATCCCGTCGGGATCGATGATGAAGCGGCCCCGGTGATTGAGACCCGTCTTGGGGTTCCAGACGCCGTACGCGCGGCCCACGGAGCCGCTCGGATCGGCCGCCATCGCAAAGGGGACGTGTTGGATGGTCGGGGAGGTCTTCTTCCACATCCAGTGGGAGAAGTGGGTGTCGCTGCTGATGGCGATCACCTCGACGCCGAGCTCTTGCAGCTCACCGTACGCGGCCGCGACCGCGGCCAGTTCGGTGGGTCAGACAAAGGTGAAATCGGCGGGATAGAAACAAACCACCCGCCACTTGCCGTTGTAATCGGAGAGCTTGACCATCCGGATGTCGTCGCCGATCACCGCGGGAAGCTCGAAGTTGATCGCCCGGTCGCCCGGAATCAGGATCCGGGAGACCGGCGCGGGCGGCGCGGGCGGCGCTCCCTGCGGCGCGACCGCGGGAGTCCCCGGCGCCGCGGCCGGTTCATTCTCAGCCGCCGTGCCGCAGGAGCCGAGCACCTGCGCGGCGGCGAGGCCCGTCCAAACCGCCATCGCGAGAACGAGGAGCGCCGAAGCGATCCCCATCCGCGTCGCGGCCGGGCCGGACCGTTTTCGATTCCGCATGTTCCCCTCCTCTCTCCATCCGGGATGGACGTGAACGCGAAGTCCGCGGCGTTTTCATTGTAAGCATCCGGATGGCGGGTCTCCACCTTTTCCGGAACGGGTCAGAGGGGCGGGTCGTCCGGGCCGACGCGAAGGCGGTCGTGAAAGAGGCGGCCGAGCTCGGGTCCCGCGGCGACGAGGGTGGGGTAGCTGCGGCCGGCGTAGTCATCGCCGCGCCGCGCCGGGAAGGGGGGAAGACCGTCGAGTGGGATCCAGACCGCGCCGGCGGCGTGCAGGATCGGCCAGGCGGCGGCGATATCCCAGATCTTGGGCGTCCTCTCCACGCCGCCGAGTGAGGCGCCGGCGGCGACGAGGAGAAGGTTGTAGGTAGCGGAGCCGAGCATCCGGAGCTTGCAGGGGAAGGGGCGTCGGAGGAGGTAGACGCTGCGCGCGCATACGTTGAATAGCCGGTTCTCCGACGGCTCCCGCGGCAGGGCGCGGATCGGCCGGCCGTTCAGCCAGGCTCCGTCCGGCCCGCCCCCCCCGGTTTGAATCCCGTCGAAGGATTGGCCGACGGCGGGGAATCGGACATGCCCGAAAACAGGCTCGCCGCGGTAAAGCAGGCCGAGGCTGATCCCCCAGATCGGCAACCCGCGGGCGAAATTGGTGGTCCCGTCGATCGGGTCGATCACCCAGCACCAGTCGTTCGGAGGGAGGGAGGTGCTCCCCTCTTCGGTGAGCGCGCCGTGGTCGGGGAAGCGGGCGCGGACCGCCTCGCGGAGCGTCTCGTCCGCCCAGCGGTCCGCCGCGGTGACCAAGGAGCCGTCCTCCTTACTCTCCGTCCGCCCCCGGCTCCCATCGACGAGAAGGCGCTCTCCGACGCGGGCGGCCGCCTCGCCGGCGAATGCGCGTATCTCTTCCCAGTCTCGCGCGGCGGGCGGGATCACCTCAGAACCCGACGTGGAGGCGAAAAACCCATGCGCTCCCTTTGTAGGCGCCGTCGGTCTCGAATCCGACTCCGCCGATCTCGAGGGTCTTGTCGGTGATTTCCTGCAGGTCGAAACAGTATCGAATCTCCGGCGTGACCGAAACGCCCAGGAGGGGAAGCCCCAGTTCCAGGCCGACGCCGATGTTGGCGGCAAGGGTCGTTTTTTTGATGTTCCCCTCGAAGGCGTCGTCGGACGTGAGGTCGTAGCGGAACTCCGGGCCGGCGAGCAGATAGGGGCGGATCGGCGGCAGCACGAAGCGCCACTGAAAATCGATCGGCAGGGCGATGTATCGGACCCGGAAGTCCTCCTTGAAGTCCGCCGGGAGCCCGGGGGTGTCGCCGATCCCGTCGAAGAGGGCGCCCGCGTCGGTGTAAAGAAGCCCGGCGCGCACGCCGATCGGACCGAGGTCGCCGGCGCCGAAGACGCCGATGTGCCAGCCGGTCCGGCTGTCGTATGTGGTCTCGTAGTCCGTCACCTTCACGTCGCCCAGGGAGGAGAAGTTCATTCCGGCCGAGACGCCGGTCTTCAGAAGCGCGTCCGCCGGGACGGCGCCGAAGAGAAGCGCCGCCACGGCCGCTGCGGCGAGTACGCGTTGCATCACGTTCGTTTCCTCCGAGAGAAGGGGGGGTGTCGAGGTCCTTTCCCTTTCACGGTCGAAGGGATTGTAGCAGCGCCCGGAGCGGCGCGGAAGGGGGATCAGCGAAGGAGGGTCATCTTGCGGGCGCCGGAGGCTCCGTCCCCTTCGAGGCGGAGAAGGTAGACGCCGCTCGCCGCCGGACGGCCGGAGCGGTCCCTCCCGTCCCACGTCACGGCGTGCTCCCCCGTGCCGAGGGAACGATTGAGGAGCACCGTCACGAGCCGCCCCGCCGGATCGATCACGGAAAGTCGGACCGGCCCCGCGCGATCCATTGCGAACCGGACCGTCGTCGTCGGATTGAAGGGGTTCGGCGCGTTGCCGAGGAGACGAACCGCGGCCGGAGCGCCGGTCGCGACGCGTGTCGGGACGCCGACCGCGTCGGAGGCCGCCTGAAACACCCCAAAATCGCGCGGGTCCTGTAGATAGAGGGCCGTCACCAGCATCTCCGGCTCGTACTCCGGATCGATCGGGTAACTCCAATCGAAGGAGACCGAATCGTTCTTCGCGAGATGCAGCACCCGGCCGAGAGAGTCGGGGAGGAAATCGCGGAAGAGGTTGCGGTAGACCTCGCCGCCGTAGTCGTGGCAGATCTCGGTGACGGCAAGGAAGAGTCTCTGCTCCGCCGTGCCCGGATCTTCCGGCGCGGCGACGTCGAAAAGGACCCGCACCGAATCGGGTCCGGCGGTCTGCGTCATGTGGATCCGGAGGGGGCTCGGCCGGAGAAGGAGGGTGTCCACGGCGGCGCGCACCCGAGCGCCGAAATCGGAAATCGGCCAGGGGGAGACCTCGACGGTCCCGTCCAGGAACAGCTTGGGGATTTCCGTGACGCGGTAGAAGTTCACGCGCCCGTTCACGTCGCCCGGATTGAAGAGGTAGCCGGGATCGGTCGGCATCGGCCATGCGACGTGATACTCGATCGGGACGACCCGCCCCGCGTAGCCGTCGAAGACCGCGTGAAGCGTGTCCTTGACGGCGAGGCAGCCGCTTCATGTGTAGTTGGTGAACAGCTCCGCCAGCAACGTCCTCTGCGCGGCGGGGACGGGGGAAGCCGCCAGCAGGGAGAAGGCGAGAACCGCGAGGGTTCTCCGCAACAAGCAGTGCTCCTTTCATCGAATCGGGGGTGCGTCTCGGGGGAATCGTGTTTAAGTATACATCAGAACGGCGCCGTGCGGGGCGCGAAAGGGGGAGCGCGACGGACGCTCTTTTCGTCGCGTGGTTCCGCGTCCGAAAGGGCTCCTCTCCGCCGACCCGATCGCTCCCGATTCCGGGAAGGTGGTCGCCCCCGCCGCGCCGCGCCCCTCACGAACCCTTCCTCGCGCCCCCCCGGTTGACCGGTCCCCCTCCGCGGTCTAGACTGGAACGTTCCGGGGAAACGGGGAACCGCGCGGGTCGGCGCGGAAGTGGGGCGGGAGCCCTTTCTCGGGTCCGAACCGCCCCCGGCGGAGGATTTCACTTGAAGATCGGTCTCGGAAAAGCCGTCCGAGGGAGGACCGGCGCGATTTTCTTCCTGTTTGCGCTTTTGCCGGCGGCGCTCTCCTGCTCCGGCGGCGCGGAAAAGCGTCCCAACGTCCTCTGGGTCGTCTGGGACACCGCGCGGGCGGACAGGTTCGGCCTCTACGGAGGCGGGCCGACCACCCCCTTTCTGGAGGAGTGGGCGGAAACCGCCCGCGTCTACGAGGACTGTCTCTCCGAGTCGAACTACACCCTCCCCTCGCACGCCTCTTTCTTCACCGGCCTTCCGCCGTCGCTCCACGGTTGCACCAACAGCCGTCCTTTCCTGAGCGAGAACCTGGTCACCGTCGCGGAGCTTTTCCGGGACGCCGGCTACGACACCTACCTTTGGTCCGCCAACCCGCACATTTCGAAGGTGAAGAAGTTCGACCAGGGTTTCGAGACGGTGGAACATCCTTGGCAGATCGAATTCCAAAAGAGAGCGTTGGAGATCGTCTCGGGCAAGATCCGCCCGGAGGACGTGAGCAGCGAACTCCCGCCGAAAGTGCGCGCCGCCCGGGTGGGTCCTTGGGACATCAAGGCGAGCGGCGCCCTCGCGGCCGAGGCGCTCTTCCGTTGGATCGACGATCGGGAGGAAGGGGGCGCTCCCTGGTTCGCCTTTCTCAATTATATGGAGGCGCACCGGCCCTACATTCCTCCGGAAAAATACAGGCGCCGGATGATGTCGGAGGAGGAGGTCCTCCGTTCCTACGAGGTGGACCGCTCCTGGACGCCTCTCTGGAGCTACACGTTCGGGCTGAAGGAGTACGACGAAGAGGAGCTTTCGGTCACCGCCGGCACCTACGACGCGTGCATCGCCGAGTTGGACGACCTCTTCCGGGGTCTGATCGAAGCGCTCCGCGAGCGAAGGAAGCTGGACGACACGGTGGTGATTCTCACTTCCGACCACGGCGAACATCTGGGCGAGCACCACATGCTGGACCACCAGTATTCTCTCTACCAGCAACTGATTCACGTGCCTCTCCTGATCCGCTACCCGAGTCGAATTCCGCCCGGCCGGGACCGGCGGCCGGTGATGACCGGCGATCTCTTCCCTACGTTGCTCGCCCTCGCCGGCATCGACCGGCCTCCGGCGCCGGAGGGGAGCGGGGCGGTGAGCCTGCTCGCCCCGCCGGCGGAGAGAACGCGGATCGCGGAGTCGCTCGGCCCGTTCCGCCAGCCCTTCGACGAGGTGCGGCGCGCCCATCCGGCGTGGGATTCCGCCCCGTGGGAGCGTGAGATCCGCGCCGTCGTGGAGACGCCCTGGAAGCTGATCGCCTGGGACGACGGCGAGAAGAAGCTCTTCCGCCTCGACGGCGATCCCGGCGAGGAGAGGGACCGGCTGGACGAGGAGCCGGAGAGGGCGAAGCGGCTCGCCGCGCTGCTGGAGGGACGCGGCGTCGCGGCGGCATTCGGCGATTCGTCGGAAACGCCGGAACTCCCCGAGGAACATCGGGAGATGCTTCGCGCCCTCGGTTACATCGGCGGCGGGGCGGCGCCCGAAACGAGCGCCGCGCGGGAGAAGGACGGGAAACCCTGATTCCCCCGAGGCGGGGAGGAGGTTCGACGCAGCATGAAGGAAACCGCCGATTTCGCGCATTTTCAAGCGCTCGATCTGCGGATCGGGCGGATCGAGGCGGTGGAGGAGGCCGAGACGCGCAAGCCGCTCTACCGTGTGACCGTCGATCTCGGTCCGGAGATCGGAACGCGCACGTCCATCGCCGGATACGCGAACTATCCCAAAGAGGGGCTGATCGGCAGGCAGGTGGTCTGCGTGGTGAATTTCGCTCCTAAAAAGATGGGACCGGAAACGTCGGAGCTGTTTATCCTCGGCGCCGTCGGTCCGGAGGGAGAGGGGATCTTCATCACCCCCGAAAGGGAGGCGCCCCTCGGGTCGATCGTAATCTAAATCGGATTCCGTATCAAGTTCATGGCGGAAAGGGGACCGGGCGGAACGGTCCGGCGGGGAGCGAAATGGCCGGTAGGAGAGCGGGACGGTTTCGGAGCGCGCGGGGACGCGCGGCGGCGTTCGCCGCGTCGTCGCTTCTCGTGGCCTTCGCGGCGGCGGGGTGCGGCGGCGGACCGCGCCCGAATGTGATCCTGATCACTCTCGAATCGCTCCGGGCGGATCATCTCGGCTGCTACGGCTACGAGAGGGCGACGAGCCCGAACCTGGACCGTTTCGCCGAAAGCGCGGTCCGCTTCAGCGACGTCCATTCCGTCACCTCTTGGACCCTCCCCTCGCACGCGACGATTCTCACCGGCCTTTATCCGTCGACGCACCGGGTGCGGGAACCCCACGAGCGTCTCGACGATTCCTACGTTACGCTGGGCGAGATCCTCGCCGAGCGCGGCTACCACACCGAGGCCGTTCTCGGCGGTCCCTTCCTGCGCACCCCGTACAACCTGAACCAGGGTTTCGCCGTTTGGGACGATTCCCCCTCTTCGGTGGAGCAGGAGACCGCCCACGGCGACGTGACGAACCCGGTGATGGAGGCGAAGATCCTCGACTTCATTCGCTCCGGGCCGCGGGAGCCTTTCTTTTTCTTCGCCTATTTTTGGGACATCCACTACGACTTTCTCCCGCCGCCCCCTTACGACACTCTTTTCACGACGCCGGAGATGGAACCCTTCGATGATTCCGATTTCGACCGGAACCCGCAGATCCATCCCGGCATGAAACAGGCTCGGCTCGATTGGACCGTCGCCCGCTACGACGGGGAGATCCGCTGCACCGACGAGATGCTGGGGCGGATCTTCGACGCCCTCCGGGAGGAAGGGCTCTGGGAGAACACGGTGATCGTCATTACGGCCGATCACGGCGAGGAGTTCTTCGAACACGGCGCGAAGGGGCACAAACACAGCCTGCACGTCGAATCGGTCCACGTGCCTCTCTGGATCAAGCCGGCGGGCGCGGCGGCGCCGCGCGTGGACGGCCGGAACGGTTCGACGGTGGACGTGGCGCCCACTCTTCTCGACCTCTGCGGCGTGCGCCCCCCGGCGGAGATGCAGGGGCGCTCCCTTTTCGATCCGCCGCCGGAAGAGAAGGGAGAACGATTCCAGGAGCTTCGCATCACCTATTACGGCTACGTGATCGGGCAGGGATACGACTGGAGGACCCGGGTCTTCGATTCCTGGGCGCTCGGCGCCGGCGATCTCAAGTACATTCGCATGCCGATGAAATTGGGCGAGAGGCTTTACCGGACGGACGAGGACCCGGGGGAGACTCGGGATCTCGCCGCCGCGATGCCGGAGGAGATGGAGCGGCTTCGCCTGCGCGCCGAGGAGTGGCGGGCGCGGCTCGACTCCGCGGCGGCGGGGTACGGAGCGACCGAGGCGGCCTCCCTCTCGCCGGAGGAGCGCGAGAGGCTCGAGGCGCTGGGATATTTGCGATAAAAGGCGGGAATGAAACCCCCCGCCGGAAACGAAAAACGACCGGCCGCGGAGGCGGAACGACCGCCCCGCCCGCGCCGGCGATGCGCGAGGGATCGAGGAGGGGCGCGGCGCGACCGCGCGCGTTCTTTCCGTTTCTCGAACGAGGAGTACGGGATGCGTAAGAGATGGATGTCGGGGGCGACGCTGTTGCTCCTCCTACCGGCTTTGCTGGTCTCCTGCGGAGGCAAAGAGGGGTCGGGCGGGGAGGAGGGATCCGCTTCCGCCGGCGATGTGGTCGCCACCGTGAACGGGCAGGAGGTGACCGCGGCGCAGCTGGAGGCGGAAACGGCTCGGCTCTTCCGGCAGTTCGGCGGCCAGGTCTCCCCCTTCCAGGCGCAGCAGATGGAGGGCCTGCTCATGCAGCAGGCGCGGGACAACCTGGTCAACAAGATCCTCCTCGCCGAGGCGGTGGAGAGCGAAGGGAACCGTCTCGGCGAAGAAGAGATTCAGGCCCGCTTCGACGAGTTCCTCACCCAGTTTCCGGACAGCGCCGCCTTCCGCGAGGCGATCCTCGCCCAGGGATGGGAGTCCGAGGAGGCCTTCTTCGAAGAGTTTCGCCGGATGATGGAGATCGACGCGCTTCTGGAGGAGAAAACCGGCGACTACCCGAAGGCGACGGACGGTGAGATCGCCACCGCCTACGAGGAGAACAAGGACAAATTCCGCCAGGAGGAGCAGGTCAACGCCCGGCACATCCTGATGATGCTGAAAGAGAACGACAACGAGGAGACGAAGGCCGCCAAGCGCCGGGACATGGAGTCGATCCGCGACCAACTCCGCCGGGGGGGCGATTTCGCCGCCCTCGCCCAGGAGTACTCCGATTGCCCGAGCAAGGAGAACGGGGGCGACCTGGGATGGTTCGGGCGGAACCGGATGGTGGAACCCTTCGAGGAAGTCGCCTTCTCGCTTCCCGTAGGCCAAACCAGCGACGTGGTGGAAACCCGTTTCGGCTTTCACGTCATCGAGGTGTTGGACCGGCGCGAGGCCCGGCAACTCCCTCTCGATGAGGTGCGCTCCGGAATCGAAGAGCAGCTGAATCAGCAGCACCGCAGGGAGATGATCGAAGAATATCTGAACGGTTTGCGCGAGAACGCGGAGATCGTCTGGACCGATCCTCCCGCCCTGGAACCGCCCGCCGGAGTGGAGGTTCCCCCGCCGGTTCAGTAGCGCGGAGATCCTCGATCGAGTGAACACGGGCCGCCCCGCCGGGCGGCCCGTGTCTTTGTGTAATAACCTTTTGGATGCGACCTTCTCTGCGGCGTGGACCTCAGGCGCCGGCCTTTTCCTCCTCCAGCTCGCGCAGCTTCTCCCGGGCGGAGCGGCGGTTCGGGTCGATCCGGATCGCCTCTTTCAGCTCGCTCCGCGCCGCGTCGACGAGGCCTCGCAGGGAGAGGACGCCGCCGAGCGCTTCATGGGCGTCGGCGTTTTCCGGGTCGATGGTCACCGCCAGCCGGAGATGCACCGCCGCGTGGGCCCACATCCCCCGCGCGCCGAGGAGAGCGGCGATCCGCAGACGGAGCGCCGGAGAGGCCGGATCGACGTCGATCGGTTCGCCGCCCCTTCCCTCGATCCGCGTGACGCGGTGTGGGCTGCGTTCCAGCGCGACCAGGATCCGGGTTCTCTCGAGCCCTTCGTCGATGAGACGCCGGAAATCCTCGCGCTTGATGGGGAAGGAAGCGGCGATTGCGTAGAGAGACTCGGCGCGGGCGAAGCGGCGGCTCTCCTCGAGCGCCTGGGCGTATGCGAAAAGGGGAAGCGGGCGATCGGGGAATCGTTCGATGGCTTCACGGAAGAGCTCCTCCGCGTGCTCCCGGTCCCCGACACCCCAGTAGCGCTGGGCGAGGGCGGTCTTTTCATCCGGGCTCGTGTCGCGACCGGACGCGTCGCGTTCCCCTTCGATGATCCGCAGGTACTCCTCGCCGACGCGCCGGAGCGTCTCCGATTCCCCGCCGGTGGCGAGGCCGCGGAAGGCCCGTTCGGCTCGATCCCATTCGCCCGAGCGCAGGTGGAGCATCCCCAGACAGAGACGAGCCTGGTCGGTGACCGGTGTGCCGAGTTCGGTGAGGGTTCGCGCGATCCCCTCCCAGTCCCGACGCATTCTCTGTATGCGAAGGAGAGTGTCCCAGGCGAGCAGGTTCATCGGTTCCGTCGAGAGGAGCGCGCGGAGTCTCTCTTCGTCCTTCTCGGTGACCGCCGCGATCACCTCCAGGTTTTTGTCTCCGGGAAGGATGCGGAAGGCTTCCCGGAATTCCTGATCCGCCTTCCAGGTGCTTCCGGCCTTGTCGGGATTCGGCATCTCCAGCCACTGCACCGCCTGGGCGGCGAGCAGATGGAAGGCGGCCTGCTCATAGCGACGGAGCGTGTCCGCCGTCGCCTCTCCGTCCCCCTCGAACACCAGGTAGGGGAGGATGCTCGAACGGTGAAAGAGCATGGCGTCGACGATCTCGGGGCGCGTGTACATTTCCCGTGAGTACTCGAGGTACGGTTTGTCGTCCGAGTTGACGGGAACGCTTCTTGTGTAAAGATCAAGGTCTTTCTCGTCCATGAGGTGGTAGGCGAGGAGCCGGAAGGGATCCTCCATGGTGTAGTTCGCCAGGTCGCGGTTCACCTCGGGGAGCGCGGCCAGCCGGCGGAACTCGGCATAGTCGAGGCGCAGCTCCCGTCGGGTTCCGATCAGCACCAGATGGTTCGGGTTCACGTACCAGAGCGACGAATGGGGGAAGACGGAGAGGAAGGTCTTCAACAGGATTTGGAACTGGTGCTCGGTGAAGCTGTTCGTCGGCACCCAGGCGCAGATCACGCCCCGGTCGGAGAGCTTGCGCGCGCACTCGGCGTAGAAATCGGAGGTATAAAGCGCCGGGCTGTGGCTGGGGTGGATCGCGTTGAAGGAGATCAGATCGTACCGTTCCCGGGTGGCGAAGACGTGGTTCCGCCCGTCGTCGATGACGAGCCGGAACTTGGGGTGCTCCAGCACGCCGTGGTTGACGTCCCGGAAGTAGATGGCGGTCTCCACCTCCTTCGGCACCAGCTCCACGCAGACCACCTCCTCCACCGATGGATAGAGGACCGCGCCCCACGAGGTGGATCCCATGCCGAAGCCGATCACCAACACATTGCGCGGATCCTCGGCGAGCAGCAGGGGCGTGTGGGAGAGCATCAGATGGACCTGCATGTCCGTGTAGGTTGTGTAGGCGGTCGACTCGCCGTTGATGTTCAGTTCGTTGTGCCCGAAATCCAGATCCCGGAGTACCGCCAGCGAGGCGGTCGCCCCCTCGTTGGCGTAGAGCAGCTCCATCTTCTTGTCCGGGTTCTTGAAGTGGCGGCTCTGGAGAATCATCGGACGGCCCGAGGAAAGAATGAAGTTGAGGAGACCGCCCCCCACCGCGAGGAGCAACACCGCCGCGCCGAGGAGGCGCAGGCCGCCGCGGCGGTAGCGGAGAAAGAACGCAATCCCGCCGACGGCGAGGTTGATCAGCGAAATCGCCGCGATGCTCCGGGACACGCCGAGAGTCGGTAGGAGAAGAAACCCCGTGAGCAGCGAGCCGAGAATGGCGCCTACCGTGTTCGCCGAATAGACATATCCCACCGTTCTGCCGTATCCCTTTCCGGCGCGCGCGTAGATCGCGCTCGCCACCGGGAAGGCGAGGCCCATCAGAAAGGTGGGCAGGAGGACGACGGCGAAGCTGCCGCCGGCGCGGGCGCCGATGAAACGCCACCAGGTGGGGAAGCCGAGATGGTGGTCGAGCGCCCGGATCAACTCGAAGAGGTCGCCGAAGATCGCCACCGAAAGCGCGGCGAAGACGCCGATGGCGATCTCGATGACGCCGAAGCCGATCACCAGGCGGCGGCCGGATCGGAAGATTAAGGGGTAAAAGGCGCTGCCGAGGGCGATGCCGAAGAGGAAGGTGGTCAGGATGATGGTGAAGGCGTAAACGGCGAACCATCCGAGAAAGACGAGGAGCGCCCTGGTCCAGAGAACTTCGTAGGCGAGGCTGGCGAAACCGGCGAGGGCGAAGAGGATGAGGATCGTCCGCGGTCCGAGGGGGAAGGCGGTTTCCGAGCCGGCGGCGCTTTCTTCCCGGGGGATCTCCGCCGGCGGAAGCTCCGCTCTCTCGCTTCGCGCGAGAATCAGCGCGCCCGCCGCGGCGATCAGATTCAGCCCCGCGGCGAGCAGGGTCACGCCGGCGATTCCGAGACCGGGGATGAGGAAGAACCCGGCGCCGAAACAACCGATCATGGCGCCGAAAGTGTTGAGCGCATAAAGCGCGCTCACGTTGCCGCCGAAGGAACGCCTCTCCTTGACGAAGAAGCGCGTGATCACCGGAAGGGTTCCCCCCATGAGCGCCGTGGGAAGGACGAGCCAGACGAAACAGATAAGGAAGCGGGCGAGGGGGAAGAGAAGGTAGGAGCCTTGGAGATGCCGGTGGAGGGCCAGGTAGGCCGGCTTGAAGAGACCGAGAAAGACCGGGAAGAGGAGCGCCGTGACGGCGATGCCCACTTCGAGAAGAGCGTAGACCGGAAGGGCGCGGCGGCGCGTATCGGCGAAGCGGCCGAAGAGGAAACTGCCGAGCGCCAGGCCGGCCATGAAAGAGGTGAGCACCGTGCTCGCGGCGAGCGTGGTGGACCCGAAGAGGAGCGTGAGCGATCGGGTCCATACGACCTGATAGATCAGACCCGCCGCGCCGGAGAGGAAAAAGAGAACGGCGATGATTCGACGGTTCACAGGGTCCTCCTCCCGTCTCGAACATCGGTAGTAAGCCGCTTGCTTTCAGTGACTTCGATGATACCGGACGGAGGGCGGCCCGGCAAGAGAAGGGGTGAGGGGGGCGGCGCGAACGCCGGCGCCTCGCGCCCCGCTCCTTCGGCGCGTGGGGACGGAAGAGGGGCGGGAGAGAGCGGGGAATCCGGATTCCTCTTTTCCTCGCCGGTCCCTGTTGCGCGGGGCTTCGCGCCGGGTTAGGCTTGTCGTCTTGGACGGAAGGCATGCGGGGTCGCTGCCGGACGCCGCCTGCGCGGCCCGGCTCGGTCTCGAGGAGGTGACGGATATGACGATCGCGGCGGAAGCGGGCAGGCGGGGGGACAAAGTCCGCTCCGATTGTTGGGTCCGCTTGGAGACGGCCGATTCGGGAGGCGTCCGGATCGAGCTCTCGAGCAAGGTGGCTTCACTCTACGGGGAGGCGATCCGCGCTCAGGCGGAAACCACGCTGAAGACGCTCGGCGTGGAGCGCGCCGGAGTGACGATCGAGGATTTCGGCGCCGTCCCCTTCGCCCTGGCGGCGCGGATCGAGGCCGCGGTGCGCCGCGCCTTGCCGGAAACGACGGAGGAGGCGCTCCCCGAGTTCGCCGATTGCTGCCGCTATGGGACGAAGAGGGAGCGTTTCCGGCGGACCCGGCTCTATCTGCCCGGCAACGAACCGAAGTTTTTTTTGAACGCGGGGCTGCATCACCCCGACGGCGTGATCCTCGACCTGGAGGACTCGGTCGCCCCCGAGGAGAAGGACGCGGCCCGGCTGATGGTGCGCAACGCCCTTCGGACCGTCGATTTTTACGGCGCCGAGAGGATGGTGCGGATCAACCAGCTCCCCCTCGGCATGGACGATCTGGACGCGATCGTGCCGCACAACGTGCACGTCGTCCTGATCCCCAAGGTGGAATCGGCGGAGACCGTGCGGGACGTGGCGGCGCGGATCGACGAGATCCGTAAGGAACGGGGGATCGAGGCGCCGGTCTTTCTGATGCCGATCGTGGAGAGCGCCCTCGGCGTGGTGCGCGCCTTCGAGATCGCCTCGGCGGCGAGCACGGTGGTCGCCCTCACCATCGGCCTCGAGGACTACACCGCCGACATCGGCGCCCCGCGAACCGCGGAGGGTCGGGAGAGTTTCCACGCCCGTTCGGCGGTGGTGAACGCCGCCCGCGCCGCCCGCGTGCAGCCGATCGACAGCGTCTTCTCCGACGTCTCGGACATGGAGGCGCTCCGGAGGAACGCGCTCGAATCGAAGGCGCTCGGTTTCGACGGGATGGGATGCATTCATCCGCGCCAGGTGGCGGTGGTGCACGACGCCTTCGCCCCCACCGAGAAGGAGTTGGAGAAGGCCCGCCGCATCGTCGCCGCCTATGAGGAGGCCCGCTCGCGCGGCAGCGGCGTGGTGAGTCTCGGCAGCAAGATGATCGATCCGCCGGTGGTGAAGCGGGCGCTTCAGGTGGTCCGCATGGCGGGAGGGGAGGACGCATCATGAGCGGCGAACTGCTGAAGAACGCCTTGGGGCGGATGGTGCCGGCGGAGGTGAACGGGCGCGCGGCGATCCCCTACCGGGGGGTGGGCAAACACCGCCCCGAGGGGAGGAAGGCGGCGCCTCTCGTCGCCACCTGTATCGATTATCCCGCCGACGGCGACAAGAGAGTGGACGACATCGAAGCGGCGCTCCGGCGCTGCGGCGTCCGGGACGGAATGACGATTTCGACGCACCATCACTTCCGGAACGGCGACCTGGTGGCGAACGCGGTTTTCGCCGCCGCGGCGCGGATCGGCGTGAAGGACCTGGTCTGGTTCCCGAGCGCGGCCTTTCCCTGTCACGCGCCGATCATCGACTATCTCGAGAGCGGCGTGGTGCACCACATCGAAGGGAGCATGAACGGCCCTCTCGGCGATTACTGTTCCCACGGAAAGATGCGCGGCCTCGGCGTGCTCCGCAGCCACGGCGGGCGCTACCAGGCGGTGCAGGACGGCGAGATCCACATCGACATCGCGGTGATCGCCGCCCCCGCGGCGGACCCCTTCGGTAACGCCAACGGCGTGGAGGGACCGAGCGCCTGCGGGCTCCTCGGCTTCGCGCTCGCCGATTCGCAGTACGCCGACCGGGTGATCGTGGTCACCGACCACCTCGTACCCTTCCCCTGCGTCCCCTGGCAAATCCAGGGGAACTACGTGGACTGCGTGGTGGAGGTGGAAAAGGTGGGCGAGCCGGAGAAGATCGTCTCCGGCACGACGCGGATCACCAAGAGCCCGGACCGCCTCCTGATCGCGGAATACGTCGCCCGCTTCGTGCGGGACGCGGGGATCATGCGGCAAGGTTTCTCCTTTCAGGCCGGCGCGGGAGGGACATCGCTCGCCTTCGCCATCTTCCTCAAGGAGATGATGAAGGAGGCGGGCGTGAAGGCGCGCTTCATCCGCGGCGGCAGCAACAAATACCTGGTGGAGATGCTCGAAGAGGGCCTTACCGACTACATCCTGGACGGACAGACCTTCGATCTGGACGGCGTCCGGTCGATGCGCGAAAACCCGGGTCACGTCAACACGAGCCCTTTCACGAGCTACAATTTTCACGGCAAGGGGAATTTCGCGGGCATCGTCGACGCGGTGGTGCTGGGCGCCACGGAAGTGGACGTCCACTTCAACGCCAACGTGGTGACCCACTCGGACGGTAAGCTGCTCCACGGAATCGGCGGCTGGCAGAACTGCCTCTTCTCCAAATGCGCGATCCTGGCGATCCCCTCGTTCCGTGATCGGATCCCGGTACTGGTGGACCATGTGACCACCGTGACCGGGCCGGGCGAACTGGTCGACGTGGTGGTCACCGAGCGGGGGATCTGCGTCAATCCGCGCCGCGCCGACCTCTTGGACGCGGTCCGCGGCTCGGACCTCCCGATCCGGCCGATCGAGGAGATCAAGGCCGAAGTGGAGCGGATCTGCGGCGGCGCGCCGACTCCACCGAAGACGGAAGACGTTCCCGTGGCGGTCATTCAATGGGTGGACGGCACGGTGATCGACACGGTCTGGAAGGTTCGCGAGTAAACGAGTATTTCGATTCGCGAGCGAAACGGCCCCGCCCGGCGCGGGGCCGTTCTTTTTTCGCCGGTGATCCCGCTTCCCGATCCCTTTCAGCCGTGGCGCTTGATCGCCGCCTCGTACAGGGCGAGGAGGCGCTCCAGATGCTTTTCCGCGCCGTACTCCGTTTCCATCCTCTCCCGAGCGGCGCGGCCGAGACGCCGGGCGAGCGGCGGGTCGCCGGCGAGGCGGCGCATCCCCGCGGCGAGCGCCGCGCCGTCGCCCGCGGGGAAGAGAAGACCCGTCTCGTCCGGGCGGACCATCTCCGGGATCCCGCCGCGCTCGGCACCGAGGATCGGTTTCCCGAGGGCGAAGGATTCGTAGATCACCACCGGGGAGTTGTCGTCGTACTCCGAGGGGAGAAGGACGGCGCGGCATCCGGCGATCTGCTCCCGGAGCGCCTCGCCGCCCAGATAACCGAGGAAGCGGATCGAGCGGACGCCCCGTTCGGCGATCCGGCCCTCCAGAGCGGGTTTCTCCGGTCCCTCGCCGGCGACGCGAATCTCCGCTTCGGGAAAGCGGGCCGCCGCGTCCACGAGAACCGGGAGCCCCTTCTCGTGGGAAAGGCGTCCCAGGTAGAGGAAGTAGCCCTCGTCCCGGTCGGCCGGGACGTAAGGGGTGAGGTCGATGGTCAGCGGGAAGGCGAAGATACGCTCCTCGGGAAAACCCCAATCCTCGATGGTCCGTTTCACGAAAAGACTCGGCGAGTGAAAGAGATCGATTCCGCGGGTGTAGAGGCCGAAGGCGGAGTAGAGAGAGGTCTCCACCGCGGCGACCAGGCTCGCCGCCCGGCTGTCCAGGACGCAGCGGTGGCGCACGGCGTTCCAGAAGCGGCGGCGACGGCAGTCGTCGCAGGGCCGCCCGTCGCGAAAACGCCGGTAGGCGGGGCAGACCAGCTTGTAATCGTGCAGGCTGTGCACCGTCGGGACGCCGCGCCGCCGAAGGGCGACCACGATCGATCCCGAGAGTTGATGGGCGATGTTGTGCAGGTGGGCGACGTCGGGACGGACGCGCTTCACCAGCCGCCCGATCCGTTCGTACGCTTCCGGGTTCCAGACGGTGTGGGCCGCGTCTCGCGCGCGGCGGAGCGCCCCGGCGGGGCATCGGAAATCCGTTTCAGGGACGAAGTATTCCGACCAGGGGGAGGGTTCGTTGCGGTCGCCGGCCATGGAGAAATGGATCACCTCGTGGCCGGCCCTCTCCAGGAGGCGGGAGATCTCGAAGTAGTACCGCTCCGCGCCGCCGCGGTAGTAGTGGTACTTGTTGACCTGAAGGATCCTCATGTACCGCCCGCGCCGGCGACGGAGAGGAAGTAGTCCGCGTACTCCCGCGCCGCCCGGTCCAGGGTGAACCGTTCCTCGATCCGGCGCCGCCCGGCGCGGCCCATCGCCGCCGCCCGTTCCGGGTCGCCGAGCGTTCTCGCGAAAGCCTCCGCCATGGCGGGCGCGTCGCCGGGCGGAACGAGGAGGCCGGTCTCACCGTCCACGACCAGATCGCGCACGCTCCCCACGTCGGTGTTCACCGTCGGCACGCCGCAGGCCATCCCTTCCATGGTGCTGATCGGGAGGGTTTCCCGAAAGGGATGGGAGGAGAGCGCGAGAAGATCGAGTCGCGGGAGGAGGTCGGGAAGATCCCGCCGCCTCCCGAGAAGGCGGACCGTCCCTTCGAGCCCCTTCGCGCGGATCCTCTCCTCGATGCGCGGCCTCTCCGGCCCCTCGCCGATAATGAGGAAGCGCGCTTCCGGGAAACGGGGGGCGACGATCGCCGCGGCGTCGACGAACACGTCATGCCCCTTCTCCGGCGTGAGGGAGGCGACGATGCCGACCGCCCGCTCTCCCGTCGCCGGACCCCCTTCGATCGGCGGGAGCGGGGCGCCCTCGGCGGGGCGGAACCGCTCGTGGTCCACGCCGTTGAAGATCACCTTCAGGTTGTCCGGGTGGAGCCGTTCGTGTTCGATCAGGTAATCGCGCTGCCTCGCGGCGCAGGCGATTACGCCGTCCATCCGCCGGAGCATGCGGATCTGGCTCGGCCGGAACATCCGTTCCTTGCCCCACTTGCCCGTGGCGTGCACAGCCGAGATCCGCCGCTCCACGCGGGCGAAGCGTCCGAGGATCTCGCCGCAGAGGAGCGCGTTCCGGCCCGGCTCGACGAAGAGAATGTCGATCCTCTCCCCCCGAACCGCGCGGAGGAGACGGAAGGGGCCGAGGGGATCGTAGGTGCCGCGCAGAACACCCGAACGGACCGGGACGCCGAGCGCCTCCATCTCCGGCGCGAGGCTCCCCTTCTCCTTGAGACAGAGGAGGCGGAAGGAAAAACGGTCCCCCCCCAGGCGCCGGACGATCTCCAAGGTGAGCGTCTCCAATCCGCCGATGTGGAAGGCGTTCATGAGGAAGAGGATGTTCAGCGGTTTTCCGATCTCGACACCTTCTTTCAACCGGGCCGACCGGCGCCGGATACGCTTCACGTACGAACGACTTATCTGTCCAGCCGGTCCACCCCCTCCGCCTCGCTCAGATGGGTCCACCAATCCATCTCCGAAACGCGGCCTTTTTTCACGAAAAAGATCAGATAGACGATGGTGCCGTAGAGCGGGCAGAGAAGAAGGATGGAGACGAACCAGGGGATCGGGCCGAGCGCGATGTTTCGGAGGAAATCGCCGGTTTTCGCGACCGGGATCGGATGGATCAATACCTTGAGAAACCAGCAGGCGAGGAGCACGAGGAAGAGGGGAGAGTAGTTTCGGACGAGCCGTGCCCGCAACGCCTGGGCGAAGGACATCTTGAAGCTGGGGCGGAGGAGATCCTCCGCGACGAGCTTCCCCCAGCTCTCGTAGGGGCTGTCCAATTCCCGCCGGAGGATGGGCGCGTAGAAGTTTTCCTCGATCAGGCGCACCCGCGACCGCCAAACGTCGAAGAAACGAAAACGCCTCGCCTCCAGGCTGAGGAAGGTGAAGACCATGTACATCCCGAAAACGAGAAGGATGTGGGGATGATCGGGCGTTCCGAAGGTGAAGGAGAGGAGGCCGATCACGGCGATGATCGCCCAGTTGGTGGTGTGATCGAGCCGGAGCCGCCAGCTGTTGGCGCGTTGGAGTTCCCCCCGGTAGAGGTGCACCATCGCGGTAATGTACTCCGAGCGGCCGAGCGGCCGATCCTCGTAACAACCCTCTTTCGGAGTCGGCGCGTCCATCTTTTCCTCCTCCGCGGGGCCCGCCCGAAGCCGTCCGAACGGCGCGGCACGCCGCCCCGGCCGCATTGTAGCAGATCCGGGGTGGGCGATGGCAACGGGGACTCTTGTGTGTTTCGCGGTTTTTCCGATATGCTAAAGAAAGCCAGGAGGGTGGCGTGGCGGTCGAAGCGGTCATGGAGTGCGGAACGTGCGGCTTTCCCCTTATCTTCAGAACGGGTTCGTCTGTTTCGAGATGGAAACCCGGGTCGAGCCTCCGGAGGAGGAGGATTACGATCGGGAGAAGCACGCCCTGCGCGTCAAGGAGGGCGTGATCTGCGAACTGGCCGGTCTCTTCGCCGAAACGGGCCGCGTCGGGAACCGGAACAAGCTATTCCTCGACCTCTGGAACCGCGAGAAGAAGGCCTCCACCGCCGTCGGGCACAACCTCGCCCTCCCCCACATCCGGAGCAATCAGGTCAAGGATCCGATCCTCGGGTTCGCCCGCTCGACCGAAGGGTACGATTTCGGCGCGCCCGACGGGGAGAAGGTTCACATCTTCGTCGCCCTGATCGGATCCAACTTCGACCCGGACGCCTACCTGAAGGTGTACAAGGAGCTGGCCGAGATGTTTCGTTTCGACGTCATCCGGGAACGCCTTTTCGAGTGCTGGAGCGAGGGCGAACTGTACAGGCTCTTCGACGGCAAGTTCTGACGCGATGAACGCCGACGAATTTCGCGCCGGCCCGGGACGCCCGCCGCTTCTCGAGACGGCTTTCTTCCTCGCCGCCGGCCTTCTCCTCTTCTCGATCCATCTGTTCCGGCGCCCGGTTCTCTGGGACGAGTTCCTCTGGTACCCGGAGATCGTCCGCGTCGCCCGGACCGTCATCGGCGGCCAAAGCCTACGGGAACTGCTCGCCCCGACCCGCTGGCAATACCCGCCTCTCTTCTTCCTCGCCGCCGGCGCGCTGGTCCGCCTCTTCGGGGCGTCCTTCGCGGCCTGCCGCGCCCTTCCCGCTCTGTCGAGCGCCCTTCTCGCCCCTCTCGCGTTCGCGGCCTGCGGCCGCGCCGTCTCCCCCCGGGCCGGCCGTCTCGCGGCGCTTTTCCTTCTCACGTCCCCGCTCCTCCATCGCTACGGCTCGGCGATCCTCGTCGATCCGGCGCAGGCGGCGCTTCTCGCGGGGGCTCTCGCGCTCTACCTGCGCGCCGAGACGGAAAGGAAATCGCTCGCGCCGTCCGCTGCGCTCGCCGCTCTCGCCGTCGCGACCAAATACACGTCGGCGCTCCTCCCCGCCTCCCTTCTCGCCCTGCTTCTCTTCGACCGGCTTCGGCCCGGCGCGGGAGAGAACGGGCGGCGCCGCGGCGCCGTGGAGATCGCCCTCTTCGCGGCGCTCTCCTTCGCGCCCCTCCTCTTCCTCAGGAGGAGCGACCTGGAACTGATGCGGGAGATGACCGTCTGGAGGAGCCTTCCATTCGGCTGGTCTCTCTTCCTGCGGATCGCGCCGATTCCGCTCCCGCTGCTCGCCCTCGCCGCGCCCGCGATCCGTCGCCGCTTTCCCCGGCCGCTCCGCGGAGCCTGGCTCTTTTTCCTCTGCTGGTCCCTCTTCTTTCTCTGGCGGCGGCAGCAGATGAACTGGTACCTCCCCGCCCTCTTCCCGTCGGCGATCCTCGCGGGCGCTCTCCTCGACCGCTTCGCCGGGGCGGGCCGCCGCGCCCTCCCCTGGCTGGCCGCAGTCCCGATTCTCGCGTGGGGGGGCTACCGGTCCGGCGTGGAGATTCTCGATTACCGGGCGATGGAGAGGATCTACGTCGAGGCGGGGGAACTGGTGAACCGGAACGTCCCACCCTCGGCGCCGGTGGTGGCGGATGCGCTCCCCTTCCGGAGCCCGCTCTACGTGAGGCGGGCCGCCATCGACGCGCGCGATCCCGCTTTCCGGAGGGGCGCCTGGGCGGTGCTCGTTCCCTGGGTGGCGGAGAACTACCGCATCCGCGGTTTCCGGCGCGGCGCTTGGGGTGAGGTGCACGAGGGGGAGATCCGCCGGAGTTGGCGACCGGTGCGGACCTTCGAGAGGGGGGGGCGGATCGTGCTCGAGATCTACGAGAACCCGGATTTCCGAGGGGAACGATAACCGCGACGCGTATCCTTACTCGAAGCGCGATCGCTATCGGAAATCTCTTCCCCCGCCGGCTCTCCCTTCGGGGCACGGCGGGGGAAGAGGGACGGACGGGGTATCCCTCTCGGCATCCGGGGCGTGCCGCCCCCCCGGTGGATTCGGGATCGCCACGGAGTGCCGACGAGGATGCGACCTCGCGCGGAGAAGTCCGCCCCTACTCTTCCTCGGAGGCCTCCTCGCCGAGCCAGGCGATGGCCCGCTCGCTCTCGCCGTCCATGTCCATGTGAAGGAGGAGCCCGCCCCCCGCCTCGGGGACGTGGATGAGCCGGATCGTCTCTTCGTAGTCCGCCGCCTCGGGGAGGACGCGGGCGAGCGCGTTGGGAGAGCGGCGCAGAAAATCCTCGTTGAAGATGTTGTCCTTCTCGTCCGGATAGAGGGGGAGGTAGAAGATATTGGTCTCGATCAGATCCTGGAAAAAGTGGGTGCCGAAGCTCACCTCCGGCGTGTACCCGTCCCGCGCGCGGGCGACCTCGATGAGGGCGCGGGTTCCGTGAATATCGGCGTAGCGCACCCGCACGCCCAGATCGATGTTGTTCGATCCCCAACGGCCCGGTCCCATCAGGATGAAGCGGGAGTTTTCGAGCCGCTCGTTGAGCAGCCCCACCACCCGGCCCGCGCCGGTCTTCCTCTCGTGGGAGGGGAGACGCGCGTAGTCGATGGGGTCGATGTAGACCACGTACTCCACGTTTCGGACGCGGCCGGTCGGGACGGATTGGGAAGCGGTGAAGACGGTCCGCTCCGGCGGCACGTTCTCGGGAATCCGGATTCTTCCCGCCTGAATCAATTGTCCCTGGGGGCGGCCTTGCAGGATGTAGAGTTTTTCCCCGTCACTGGCGAACTCCACGTCCATCGGCACGCCGTAAGCCTTCTCCACCGCGCCCAGGATCTCCCGCATCAGCGCCGGGAACGGTCCGGAGAGGAGCTTGTCGAAGGTGACGACCAGGCTCGACGCCGGCGCGACCACCCGGCGGGTCATCGGTTTCTTCAGCATGCCCTGGTCGTAAATGGAGACGATCCGGTGGAGATCCGGGAAGGAATCGTCCAAGTCCAGGTCCCGGATCAACACTCTCTCGAAACGATTCTTCTCCAGGTCCACCACGTCCACGAAGCGCTGCGAGTAGTTGCGGATCGCGTCGGCGGTGACCTCCGGGCGCAAAAGGGGCTCGCCGAGGGCGACCATGCGCGGGTAGTCGTCTCCCACCCGGTCCACCACGCGCGAGCCGAGGCCGAGGGCGAGCCGCATCATGCCGTCCTCGCGGCGGATCCGCGGCGTCCAGCGCCATTCATTGCGGGAGAAGGCGACCCCCGCCCAAGCGGGGAGGAAGTAGTGCTTGTAACGGAAGCCGATCACCTTCTGGATCAGCACCGCCATCTGCTCGTCGTAATCGATGAGATTGCGCCGCCGCCGGTAGAGGATCGGATCCGGGTGCAGCGTGGAGGCGTACACCTCGGCGATGGCGCCGAGCAGCTGGTTCAGGCGGTCCTCCAGGGAGCCCTGGTTGCCGAGGAAGATGGATTGGTATTTCCCGGAAAAGGCGCTGTGGAAATTGTCCTCCAGGAGACTCGAGGAACGCACGATGAGCGGATGCTCGCCGATCCCTTCGAGCATCTCCCGGAGCTTGGCGATGATGTAGGGTGAGAACTCGCTGTTCTTAAAGACCGCACGAATCAACGGGAAAGATTCGCGGATCTCCCGCATGCCGCGATACTTTATGTCGTAATATCCCATCAGGTTGTTCCGCTTGATGAACTCCTGATAGTGGTCGGAGCGCACGTAGTAGGACTCCGGCGTGCCGAGGGGAATCGCCGGCGATTCCCCCTTGGCGGCGAAGTGATCCGCGGCGATCCTGTGGGTGAGGAACATCCCCGACGCCTTGCCTCCCACCTTGCCGATACCCCCGTGGGTGCCGATGGTGTTCCGCACGATGGGGAGAATGTCCGGAATGGAGAGGTGGCGTTTGGCGATGCCGATGAATTCGAGCTGGTCCGAAAGGAGGCGGCGGATCAGCGCCACCCGCACCCCCATGTTCCGCTCGTTCTCCTCCGGGGTGGGCTTTTTTCCGTCGGCGCAGTACTCGGCGATTTTGCGGGAGAGCAGCTCGAAGGAGACGTCGTGGATGTTGGCGATCTCTTCCATGGTGCGGGCTCTCTCGGCCCGGCGGGAGCGGGTCACCACCTCGTCCACCTCGTCCGGCGTGAGGTGGGCGGCGGTGTAACGCACGGTCAGGTGCATCACCGCGTCCCGCTCTCCCTCGTCCCAGCGGGGGGCGATGGGACGGTTCGGGTCCTCGTCGTCCGGGGCGATTTCCGCGGCGTCCCGGTGGAGCACCTCCCGTGCCTGCGCGTAGAGCCGGTCCACGGAGACGATGCCGCGGGTGTGGAGGAGGATCATCAGGTTGCGGAAGATGCTCTGCGCGTAGATGGCGTTGCTCTTCAGGTGGCGGCGCAGGCGCTCGGCGGTCGGGTTGTCCGCCGCGGGGACGGGCGGGATGCCGTCATTCATGGCGCGTTGTTCCTATACCCAACCGCGGAGTTGGCAGGCCTCGGCCACGCGCGCCACCGCCACCATATAGGCGGCGAGGCGCATGTGGACTCCTTCCCTCTCGCTCATCTCGTGGACTTCGCGGAAGGCCTCGGTCATCTTCCGGTCCAGGCGCTCTCGCACCGTCTCGATGTCCCAGTAATAATTGTAGGCGTTCTGTACCTGCTCGAAATAGGAGACGGTCACGCCGCCGGCGTTGGCGAGAAAGTCGGGGATTACGAACACGCCGTTATCGTGAAGAATCCGGTCCGCCTCCGGCGTGGTCGGTCCGTTCGCCAGCTCGCACACGATCCGGGCTTTCATCTTCGGCGCGTTCGAGCCGGTGATCACGTTCTCCAGGGCGCTGGGGAAGAGGATCGGCACGTCCAGCTCGAGGATCTCGCGGTTGCTGATGGGCCGGGAGGCCGGGAAGCCCTCGACGCGTCCGGTGCCGAGTTTGTGATCCGCCAGGGTTTTGGCGTCCAAGCCGTCGGGGTTGTAGACGCCTCCCCGGGAGTCGGTCACGGCCACCACCCGCAGGCCGAGGAGTTCCTCGCCGAGGAGGGCGGCGTGCCGGCCGGAGTTCCCGAACCCCTGGATCGCGCAGGCGGCTCCCTTCGTGTCGATTTCGAGAGCGCGGGCCGCTTCACGAACGCAGACGACGCCCCCACGGGCCGTCGCGTCGGCGTGCCCTCGGCTGCCGCCCAGGGAGATCGGTTTGCCGGTGATCGCGCCGGGATGGGACTCGCCCAGGATGAGTTCATACTCGTCCATCATCCACGCCATGATCTGCGGCGTGGTGTAGACGTCCGGGCCGGGCACGTCCCGCGTCGCCCCGAGGACCCGCCCGATCTTCCGCATGTAGGCGCGGGCGAGCCGCTCCTTCTCCCCTTCGGACAGCTCCTTGGGGTTGCAGGTCACGCCCCCTTTGCCGCCGCCGAGGGGAATGTCCACCACCGCGGTCTTCCAGGTCATCCACGCCGCCAGGGCGCGGATCGTGTCGATCGTCTCGTCCGGGTGCCAGCGAAATCCCCCCTTGGTCGGGCCTCTGGAGTTGTTGTACTGCACGCGATAGCCCCGGAAAACCCGCGTGGTGCCGTCGTCCATACGGATCGGCAGGGTGACCGTGATCTCGCGGAGCGGCCAACGGAGCAGCTCACGGGTCGCGTCGTCGAGACCCAGGCGGTCGGCCGCTTCATCCAGCTGTCGCTGCGCGATCCGGAAGGGGTTCAGTTCGGCGGACATGCGGCGGCGCCTCCCCTCTTTGCGTTGCGGTGGAACCGGACGGATTTCCGCCAGGGCGGGCGGATCGTTTTCCATTCTAGGCGGCCCCTTCGGCGCCTGTCAACGAAAGGCCCCGGAAGGGGCGTGGGGGAGGGCGCGCAGGAGGAGCCATAAACCGTTCTGAGCGTTGGCGTTGGCCGCCGATCACTCGCAAAAGATTTGTCACGCGGCGTTCTTCCGCCTACGTTAAGGGAGAGAATGATTCATGGCCGAACCCCACCCCGGTTCGGGCGATCCGGATCGCCTCTTTTTGCGGCGCCCGGAGCCCGGCGTCCCCCGGACGGGCCGGTCGAGCCAAGGAGGGAACGATGCGTAGGGAGTGGACAGCGATCGTCGCGGCCTTTCTCCTGGCGGTTTTGCCCGCGGCGGCGGCGGCGGACCGATACGAGCCGGATATCCCCCACTCGTCGATCGAGTTCAAGATCCGACACCTCGGTCTTTCGAAGGTGAATGGACGGTTCACGCAGTATCAGGGATTCGTGGACTATGACGAGGACGCGATAGATAGGAGCGGCGCGTCCTTCGTCATCCAAACGGCGAGCGTCGACACGGGGAACGAGAAACGGGACGCGCACCTGAGGACGGCCGATTTCTTCGACGCCGAGAAGAATCCGGAGATCCGTTTCGAGAGCACGGCTGTGGAGAGAGAGGGGGAGAATTGGGTGTTGCGGGGCGTGCTGGACATGCACGGCGTGAAGCGGGAGATCGCCTTTCCCTTCGAGGTGATCGGTCCGGTGGAGGATCCCTGGGGGGGGACCCGCGTCGGTTTCGAGGCGACTCTGAAGATCAATCGGGAGGATTGGGGCGTCGGTTGGGAGAACCTTCAGTACCGTCCGCCGCTGATCGGCAACGAGGTGGAGATCGAGATTGCACTGGAGATGATCCGGAAAAGCTGATCGAATCGCGGCGTCCGGAACGGAACAAGGCCCCGTTCCTGCCCCGCCCGGCGCGCGGGGTGGAAACGGGGCCTTTCCTTGCGGTCTAGGCGGGCTCTTCGCGCCTGGCCGAGAGAATCGTCACCTTCTCGATCGGCGCGTCCTCGCCGATGGCGTTCATGCCGGTTTCCACCTGCTTGATCCTATCCACCGTGTCCATCCCGTCCGTCACCTCGCCGAAGACGCAATAGCCGGGGCGCTCGATGTCGTCCCGGTAGTCCAGCGATTCGCTGTTGTCCCCCACGTTGATGAAGAACTGGCTTGTGGCGGTGTCCGGTTCGGGGAGGCGGGCCATGGCGATGGTGCCGCGGACGTTTCGAAGGCCGTTGTGCGCCTCGTTTTGAATGGGCGGCCGCGTCTCTTTCCTGCCCAGCTTTTCGTCGTAGCCGCCTCCCTGGATCATGAACCCGTCGATCACGCGGTGAAAGATCGTCCCGTCGTAAAAACGGTCGTCCACGTATCGAAGGAAATTCTCCACCGTCACCGGCGCCTTTTCCCGGTTCAGATCGAGGACGAACTCGCCCAGGCTGGTCGTCAACCGGACGCGGGGATTGTCGATCTTCTGCTGCTCCATAGATCCTCCGGCGGACGCTCCCGCCTTTCCCGATTCGGGCCGGCTTTAGTCCGTCTCCTCGGCTTCCGCCGTCGGGGCGGTCTCTTCGCCGCCGATCCGGGCGATGGAGAGGATCTCCACGGGTTCGATCGGGACGTCCCGGGGGAGGGGATTCATCGGGCCGGTGCGGACCTTGCGGATCTTGTCCACCACGTCCATCCCCTCCACGACCCGGCCGAAGACGCAGTAGCCGGGGGTCGCCTCGTCGAAGTAGTCGAGTCGCGCGTTGTCGTTCACGTTGATGAAAAACTGGCTGGTCGCGCTGTTCGGATCCTGCATGCGGGCCATGGCGATGGTGCCGCGCGTGTTGCCGATCGCGTTGTTCGCCTCGTTCACGATCGGTTCGTGCGTTTCCTTGCGGACCATTTCCTTGGTCCAACCGCCTCCTTGGATCACGAAAGTCTCGATGACGCGGTGGAAGATGGTTCCATCGTAAAACTTCTCGTCCGTGTAGCGCAGGAAGTTCTCCACCGTCACCGGCGCCTTGTCGGCGTACAACTCGACGGTGATATCCCCCAGGGTGGTCTTCATGAGCACCATCGGGTTCGGCGCCACGGACGCCTCGATCGCCGTCTCGCGGGTCTCCGCGTCCTGCGCGGCCGCCTGCCCGGCCGCGACGGCGAGCAGGAGAACGACCCCGAGAGCAGAGGCGCGGGTAAAGGTTCGTTTCATCCGGTTCGTCCCTCCCCCCGGATCACGGTCCGGGTTCTTCCGGCTCGACTGCTCGGTCTCATGGTTCGCGTCGGATTACACACCGTTTCGCGCCGCGGGGATCCGCGGGCCGAGTCCAGGCTAGCAGATGTCCGGAGAGGGAGCAACCGCGTCGATCCCGGAAGCGCCGCACGGGCGTTTCCCCTCGCGCTCCGACTCCATGATTCCGGCGAAAGGGGGCGTTTCCCCTTGGCCGGGGCGACGGCGCCGCTCTATGCTGGGGTCGGCGGATCGCGAAGGAGGGGATCAGCATGGAGGAAGCAAAGGGGATCGGGGATTCGGCGGAGCGGCGCGGGGACGGCGCCCTGGTCGTCCTGCTTTTTGCGGCCGCCCTCGCCCTCCGCCTCGCGAGGATCGGCGCCGAGTCGTTCTGGCTCGACGAAGCCTACTCCTGGCGGCTCGCCTCGGCGGATCTGCAATCGATCTGGGCGGGCGCCGTGGGGAACCGGCACACGCCGCCGCTCTACTACGCGATCCTTCATCTCTGGCGCGTTTTCGGCGACGGGGCGGCGCCGCTCCGCGCCCTCTCGGCGGTGATCGGCGCGCTCGCGGTTCCCCTCTTCTACCGTCTCGGCCGGGAGCTTCTCGACCGCCGGGCCGGGCTTCTCGCCGCCGCGGCCGCATCCCTTTCCCCGTTCCTCGTGTATTACGGGCAGGAAGCCCGCGGTTATACGCTCCTTCTCGCGCTGATTCTCGCCGCCGCGATCGCTCTTCTCCGTTACGTGGAGAGAGGGGGCGCCGGGCCGGCGGTCCTCTTCGCCGCCGCGTCGACGCTCGCCCTCTACACGCATTACTACGCCGGTTTCGCGCTCGTCGCGATGAACCTCTTCGCGCTTTTCGAGCTGCGCCGCCGCCGCGCCGAGCTACTCCTTTGGATCGCCCTTCAGGCGGCGATCGTCCTCGCCTACCTCCCCTGGGCGATCAACCTGATCGGCGCCGGCACCGGCGGAGGACAGGGTTTCCGGCGGTTCCTCTTCAGCCAAATCCCCTACTCTCTTTTCCGGTTCGCGGCCGGATACGGTCTCCTGCCGCTCACGCCGGAGGCGAAGAGGGCGATGGGTTCTTTCGTGGCGCGGAACCTCCCCGTTCTGATTCTCTATCTCGGGGTTTTCGGCGCGCTCCTCTTGCGCGGCGCGGTCCGGACGGCGCGGCGGGGAAGGCCCTTCCGCTTCCTGATCCTTCTTGCGGCGGTTCCCTACGCGCTGGCGATCGCGGTTTCGCTTTTCTCGAACCTGATCAGCGAACGCTACCTCCAGGTTTCCTTCCCCTTCCTCGCGCTGCTCGCGATCGAGGGGGGAAGGGGGATCCGCGGGCGCGCCGGCAGGGCGCTCCCGGCGGTGGCGGCGGCGCTCCTCCTTTTCGCCTTGGGGGCGCACTACGGAAACCCGCGGGCGGGGAAGACGGAGTGGCGGGCGGCGGCGGCGGCCGTCGCCGAGGGAGAAAGGGAGGGGGATCTGGTGCTCGTCGCGCCGGCCTATGTCGAAGAGCCCTTCCGTTTCGCCTATCGGGGCGTCCTTCCGGTGGGGGGAATTCGAGAGTCGGAGGCGGGGGATCGGGAGGCGCTCGATCGGGCGCTGCGGAAAGGGGGAGGGGCGCGCCGTTGCTGGCTGGTGATCTCCCACGCCGGCGACCCGGAGGCATACCGCGCGCCTCTCGCCGCGTGGGGGGAGAGAGTTTCGAGCGTCTATTTCCCGAAGGAGAACGGGATTCTTTTAGACCTTTATCGGGCGCGGGGCGTGGATGGTCCCTGACGGGGGTTCCGCCGGCGTTCCGGTGGGACTCATGAGGGGCTTGTCTTTAGACCTCCCGCCGAATTAGGATCGGAGCATGGAAAAAAGCGTGGATGATTGGATCGAGGCGATCGAGGGGGAGTTGGACGAGGGGGACCCGGAGCGGGCTCTGGACCTCTCCGATGAGGCTCTCCGCGCCTACCCGGACGTGGCGGACCTTCTCGCCCTCCAGGGGGACGCGCTCTGGAGCCTCGGTGACGTGCGCGGCGCGAACGAGCGTTACTCGCGGGCCGTGGAGCTTCTCCCGGACGCGCCCGATCTGTTGGCCGGTCTCTCCCGCATCCGTTTCTCCCTCTGCGACTTCTTCAGCGCCCGGCGCTTCGCCAAGGAGGCACTGCGGTTCGAGGAACGCGTCGAGGCGATTGATGTGCTGAGCCGTCTCGCCGAGCGGGGCGGCCGGCTCGACGAGGCGGATCGGATGGCGGAGCGCGCCAACTGGATCGATCCGGAGGCGTACGTCCTTCCCTACCGCATCGGCGACGAGGATTTCCAAGAAGCTGTGGAGGAGGCGATCCACAAGCTCCCCGCCAAGTTCCGCCGCGAGATCGAATCGAGGAACGTGGCGATCCTCGTGGAACGGGTCCCCGCCGAAGAGATCCTTCTCGAGGACGAGCCCCCCTTCGATCCGGCCATTCTGGGACTCTACAGCGGGATCCCCCTTCCGGAGAGAACCTCCGACTCTCAGTCCATGCCGGACACGATCCATCTCTTCCAGGGAAACATCGAGAGGGTGGCGGCGGATCGCGAAGAGCTGATCCGGGAGATCGCGATCACCGTCTACCACGAGCTGGGCCACTTCTTCGGGCTGGACGAGGACGATCTGGAGGAACTGGAACTCTCTTAACCCGCGGCCCTCCCCGAAATCCTACTGCGAAAAATGATGGCGGGCGCGGATCCGCCTCTCCGTCGGCTTCTTCCTCATCGTAGCGAGGGCTACGATTCCGGGAGAAGCCTCGTCCGAGGCGG
>JAFGGD010000028.1 GCA_016930695.1 Candidatus Eisenbacteria bacterium | reverse complement strand
GGGTCGGCGAGCGAGAAGAGGGAGGATGCGGAAGCATCCGGACCGTGCCCCGAAGGGAGACCGGTGGGGGAAGAGAATGAATCGATATCGATTCCAAGCGCCCCGGATTCCGAGAGGGATTACCCGTCCGTCCTCCTTCCCCACACCGTGCCCCGAAGGGAGTGCCGGGGGTGGAAGGGATTTCGATACCGATAGCGATACCGATAGCGACAAAGACACCCTCACCCCCGAATCTCTACACAATGAAAAACCGCCCGCCGGTCGACGGAGGATCCGTAGCGAGGTTTCAAGGGATGAGGCGAGGAGAACCTTCGGACGAGAGGATTTCCGGAATCGTGGCCATAGTCACGATGAGGAAATCCTCGACGGAGAAGGGTTTCCGCAGCCCATCCATGGAAACCGCAGTAGGATCCTCCGTCGATCGGCGGGCGAAGATGGTGCCGGAGGCGGGATTCGAACCCGCACAGGCTGCGCCCACTGCCCCCTCAAGACAGCGTGTCTACCAATTCCACCACCCCGGCGTACCCATCGTTCTATTCAATTGTCGAAATCATGTTATGTGCATACCGCACGATCTGTCAATGCCTTCGGGCGGTTCGGGGCCGGTCCCCCCGGCGTTTTATCGCCCTTCCGCGGCGCCCCCGGCCGCGGGCTGAGCGCCGGCGCCCTCTTCCGCGGCCTGCGGGGCGGCTTCCGTCCCCCCGCCGTCCATCGGAACGGTGGCGGGAGCCGCGGGCAACCCCGCCGCCGGTACAACCGAATGCCCCTCCTGCTGGAGCGCCCGGCGAAGCGCGCTCGATTGCTCGCCGCCGCCCCGGCGTCCCAGAACGGTCAGGCTAAGCGAGGTGAGCATGAAAATGACCGCCAGAGCGGTGGTCGCCTTGGAGAGAAACGTTCCCGCTCCTCTCCCTCCGAACACGGCGCCGGTTCCGCCGCCGCCGCCGAAGGCGCCGGCCAACCCGCCCCCCTTGCTCGACTGGAGAAGCACCACCACGATAAGCAGCAGGCTGTTGAGCACGTGAATCACCGTCAATACCGTAACCATTTCGATGCGTCCTTCCTGTTCGCTCTTTCCGTAACGCTAGGCGGAGAGAATGGCGGAGAAGGAATCCGCCTTCAGGCTCGCCCCTCCCACCAGCGCCCCATCGATTTCCGGACTCTGCAACAGATCCGCCGCATTGGACGGCTTCACGCTTCCACCATAAAGAATGCGGATCGCTTCCGCCGTCGCCGCGCCGAAACGTCCGCCGACCCAGTCGCGGATAAAGCGATGCATGACCGCCGCGTCCTTCGGCGTAGCGGTTCTCCCGGTGCCGATCGCCCAAACCGGCTCATAGGCGACGGTCAGAAGCCGATCCGCTTCCTCCTTTTGGACGTTCTCCAGCGCCGCGCGGAGCTGGCGTTCCACCACTTTGCGTTCGTGGCCCCGGAGCCGTTCGTCCTCTTTCTCGCCGACGCAGAGAATCGCGCCGAGGCCTACGTCGAAAGCGCGCCGCACTTTCCGCCCGATCAGCTCGTCGCTCTCGCCGCCGTGTTCCCGCCGCTCGGAATGCCCGATGATCGAGAAACGGCACCCCTCGTCGAGGAGCATCTCCGCGGAAAGTTCGCCGGTGAACGCCCCGTCCTCGTGGGCGGAGACGTCCTGGCCGGCGAGAAGGATCGCGCTCCCGACCAGCGCCTCTCGGACCGGTCCGAGGTACGGCGCGGGCGGCGCCAGGAGCACCTCCCGCTTCTTCGCCCCTCCCTCCGCCGCGTGCCGGACGGCGCGGGCCAGGTCGACCGCCGTATCCCGGCGGAGATTCATTTTCCAGTTCGCGGCGATCAGTTCGGTTCTCAAGTTCTCCTCCGCACTATCGGTCGGTGAGCGCCGTGACTCCCGGCAGCTCTTTTCCTTCCACGAATTCCAAAGAGGCGCCGCCGCCGGTGGAGACGTGAGTGACCCGATCGGCCGCCCCCGCCTCGCGAACGGCGCGCGCCGAATCCCCTCCGCCGACCACGGTAACCGCGCCCGCCTCGGTGGCGCGCGCCATCGCTTCCGCCAGCGCGCGGGTGCCCGCGGCGAAGGGCTCCATCTCGAACACACCCATCGGCCCGTTCCAAAAAACGGTCCTCGACTTCTCCAGCTCGGCGGCGTACCGCTTCACCGTCTCCGGACCGATGTCCAGGAAACGCCAGCCCTTCTCCAAACGATCCGCCGCGACGATCCGCCTCTCCGCGTCCTCGGCGAAGGCCGAAGCGGCCACGCCGTCGCCGGGGAGAACCAGCTTCTCTTCGCCGAGCGCGGCGAGCAGATCCCGGGCGACCTCGATCCGGTCCTCTTCGACCAAGGAATCGCCGGTCTCCCACCCCTTCGCGGCGTAGAAGGTCCCCGCCATGCCGCCGCCGATCAAAAGACGGTCCACGCGCCCGGCCAGGTTCCGGATCACGTCGATCTTGCCGCTGATTTTCGCGCCCCCCAGGACCGCCGTGAAGGGATGCTCCGGCGACTCAAGAAGCCGGGAGAGATAGTCGATCTCCTTCTCCATCAGGAAACCGGCGGCGCGGACCGTGAAGTGCGCGGTTACGCCGACGGTCGAGGCGTGGGCGCGGTGGGCGGTGCCGAAGGCGTCGTTCACATAGACGTCGCCGAGCCGGGCGAGCGCCGCCGCGAATGCCGGATCGTTGCCGGTCTCCTCGGCGTGGAAACGGAGGTTCTCCAGAAGGACAACCTCGCCCATCGGGAGTTCGGCCACCCGTTTCTCGATCTCCGGACCGACACACTCCTCGAAGAAGCGGACCGGCGCGCCCAGGAGCTCGCCGAGCCGCTCCGCGACGGGACGAAGGGAAAGCTCCGGCTTCACCGTTCCCTTGGGGCGGCCGAGGTGGCTCATCAGCACCACCGTCCCTCCCTGATCCGACACGTAGCGGATCGAGGGGATCGCCGCGCGGATCCGCCCGTCGTCGGCGACGGTTCGGTCCTCGAGAAGAGGAACGTTGAAATCCACGCGCATGAGAACGCGCCTGTCCAAAACGTCCACGTCCCTCAGGGTCCGCTTTTTCATTCTTCCCGCTCCCCGGCGATCAGACCGACAGGTCCGAGGCGACCCGGTGGGCCATGTCCACCATCCGGCTGGCGTAGCCGTACTCGTTATCGTACCAGGAAAGGACCTTGACCATGTCGCCGGAAAGCACCTTGGTGGAGAGCCCGTCCACGATGGACGACGCCGGATTCCCGACGACGTCGATGGAAACGATCGGCACGTCGGTGTAGACCAGATACCCCTTCAGAGGTCCTTCCGCGGCGGCCTTCCGGAGCGCGTCGTTCACCTGCTCGGCGGTCACTTTCTTCTCGAGCAATACGGTCAGGTCGACCAGCGAGGCGTCCGGAGTGGGAACGCGCACCGCCATTCCGTCCAGCTTCCCCTTCAGTTCCGGCAGCACCAGAGAGACCGCCGCCGCCGCGCCCGTTGTGGTGGGGATCATGGAGAGCGCCGCCGCGCGGGCCCGTCGCAGGTCCTTGTGGGGAAGGTCGAGGATCTGCTGGTCATTCGTATATGCATGAATGGTCGTCATCAGGCCTTTTTGAATGCCGAACGTATCGTTCACCACTTTCGCGACCGGCGCCAGACAGTTGGTGGTGCAGGAGGCGGTGCTGATGATGTGGTGCGTCGCGGGATCGTAGTCGCCGTCGTTGACGCCCATCACGATGGTGATGTCCGGGTTCTTGGCCGGCGCGGAGATGAGAACTTTACGGGCCCCCGCCTCGAGATGCCGGGCCGCGTCGTCCCGGGCGCGGAACCTGCCGGTCGCTTCGATCACCACGTCCACGCCCAGATCCGCCCAGGGAAGGCGGGCGGGGTCCTTTTCCGCGAGCACCCGCACCTCCCGGTCGCCCACTCGGATCACGTCCCCATCCACGGAGATCTCCTCGTCCCAGATTCCGTGCACGGAATCGTACTTGAGGAGGTGGGCCAGCGTCGGTGCGTCGGTCAGATCGTTGATAGCGGCAAAACGGAAATCGTCGTTCCGGAAGGCCCGGCGGAAAACCAGACGGCCGATTCGGCCGAAACCGTTGATGGCGATTGTGGTGGCCACGTATCACCTTTCCTTTCTGTTCTGTGCCTGCGTCGTCGCGCAAACGGGAAAAGGGTCCCGGTCGCCGGTCCGGGAGGACCGTGCCCGAGACCATACAGTGCCGATTGAACCTTTGAACCTAATGCAGAAGGCGTGGAGTGTCAAGAGGTTTTGGGAGGGCGAACTCGTTACCCGGTGGCCGGTTACGCTTCGTTCCGGGCCCGTACCGGGATCAGGACCGTTACCGTCGTCCCGCGGCCGGCGGCGCTCTCGATCGCGATCTCTCCCCCCGCTTCCACCACGATCCGGCGGCAGCTCACCAGACCGAGCCCCTCCCGGCGCGATCCCTTCGTGGTGAAGCCGGGATCGAAAACCCGGGGGAGGTCGCCGGGGGCGATTCCCCGGCCCATGTCCTGCACCGTAAGGACCACGCGGTCTCCGGCCGGATCGTTGGCGGTCACGGCGCGGATCCTCCCCCCTTCCCCCTTGCGGCGGCCCACCGCGTCGGCGGCGTTGTCGAAGAGGGAGAGCAGCAGTTGCTGCCAGCGTGCCGGATCGAGGGAGATCGGCGCCAGATCGGCGGCGAGATCCAGGTCGAATTCGATGTTCTCGTAAGGTCCGAGCAGACGGGCGAAAGCGACCGTCGCCTCCACGATCTCGTTCAGGTCGCTCCGGAGAGGACGGGAGGGATGGCCGGTGAAATCGATCAGCCGAACCGCCAGCGTCTCGATTTTTCCGAGGTAGTCCCGGGCGAGGCCCAGATTGGAGAGAACCTTCTCCCCCTCGCCGCCGCGCGCGCAGAGTTCGGCGATTTCGAGGCGCGTGGCGAGAACGGCGAGAAGATTGTTGAGCCGGTAGCCCACGTCGCCGGCGGTCTTACCGAGAGCCGCGAGGCACGCCAGATTCGTTTCGGCGCCCCCCTCTTCGGCCTCTCCGTCGGATGGCTCCTCCAGATGGCTCAGGCGGTCGGAGATCTCTTCGACGATTCGAAGAAGCCTGCGACGCTGGCTTTCATCGCCGCCGGTCGCCGGCGCGCGCCCCTCGGCCAGATCCCGGAGGCTGCCGACCAGGGCAAGAGTTTCTTCGATGTTGGCTTGGGACATAGGGCGCTCTCCCGGATAACAGGCTCTCCTGGAAGAGTATCGGCCGGACGGAGGGAAGGCTTGAGCCCGGCCCCGAAGGGCCGGGCGCTACAAGCCATTACTGTGTCTTGGGTTGGCGGGTCGATGGGCGGCGGCGGCGGCGGGATCTCCCCCCCCGCTCCCGGTTCAGGTGCCTGAGGGCGGCGCGTGCGGCGGACTGCTCCGCCTCTTTCTTGGTGCGCCCGCCTCCCTGCCCGAGGGTGCGGCCCGCTACGGTCACCTCCACGTGGAAGGTCTTCTCGTGGTCCGGCCCCTGTTCCCGGCGGATCCGATAAACGGGGTGGACCTTCTTCTCGCTCTGGACCTTTTCCTGCAGGAGGCTCTTGTAGTTGATGTGATCCGCGTCCTGGGTGATTTCGAGGAGTTCGTCCAAGATGAGGTGCTTGATGAAACGGCGCGACGCCTCCAGCCCCTGGTCGAGGTAGATCGCGCCGATCACCGCTTCGAGGGCATCGGCGATGATGGACGTCCGCTTGCGCCCACCCGCTTCGCTCTCGCTCGCCGAGAGAAGGAGGTAGCGGCCCAAACCGGTTTGCTCCGCCTTTTCGGCGAGGATCTGCCGGCTTACGATGAGCGATTTGATTTTGGTGAGATTCCCTTCGTTCTCCGTGGGCCTGTTCCGATACAGGTGCTCGTTGACCACGAGCCCGAGGACCGAATCCCCGAGGAATTCCATCCGCTCGTTCGACTGAATCCTCTCCGCCGCCTTCCCGTTCAGGAAGGAGCGATGGATCAGCGCCTGATTCAGAAGCTCCAGGTCGGAGAAACGCACTCCCAGTGTTTTCTCGAGCTGGTGGAGGGTCTGCAACCGTTTCTTGCGGATCGGCTCGCCGTCGATCGACATCGGCCGCTGAAGACCCAGCCACGTTCGAATCGTTCTCCACATGTGGTCCGTCTCACATCCGACCCCCTACGACTCGAACCGACGCAGCATCAAGCTGGCGTTGTGTCCCCCGAAACCGAGGGAGTTGGACAGAGCCGTCCGGACCGGGACCTCACGCGCCTGGTTGACCACGTAGTTCAGGTCGCACTCCGGATCGGGGGTTTCATAGTTAATGGTCGGTGGTATGACGCCGTGAAGAATGGTCAGGGCGGTGGCGATGAACTCGACGCCCGCCGCTGCGCCGAGGAGATGCCCGGTCGTTCCCTTGATGGAATTGACCAACACCCGGTCGGCATGGGGGCCGAAAGCGAGTCGGACGCCCCGCGACTCTTGGACGTCGTTCAACGGCGTGGAGGTGCCGTGCGCGTTGATGTGGTCCACCTCCTCGGGCGCGACGCCTCCGTCCTTCATGGCGGCGGTCATCGCCCGCGCCGCGCCGCTTCCGTCCGGCACGGGAGCGGTCACGTGATAGGCGTCCGCCGTCCGTCCGTAACCGGTCATCTCGGCGTAGATTCGGGCGCCGCGTTTTTTGGCGTGCTCCAATTCCTCGATCAGCACCACACCGGCGCCTTCGGCCATGACGAACCCGTCCCGGTCCTTATCGAAAGGACGACTGGAACGGGCGGGATCGTCATTTCTCGTGGAAAGGGCTTTCATGGCGGTGAAGCCCGCCACCCCCATCGGAGTGATGGCGGCCTCCGCCCCCCCGCACAACATCAGGTCCGCGTCGCCGTGTTGAATGGCGCGGAACGCCTCGCCGATGGCGTGAGCGCCGGACGCGCAGGCGGAGACGGGGGAGAAATTCGGGCCCTGGGCGTGGAAACGAATGGACACGTGTCCCGACGCCAGATTGGCGATCATCATCGGAATGAAGAAGGGGCTGACCCTCGAGGGCCCGCGCTCCATCAGGATCGTGTGCTGTGCCTCGAGGGTCATCATGCCGCCGATTCCGCTGCCGATGATGGTGCCGAAGCGAGTCGGATCGATCCGCTCCACGTCCAGTCCGCCGTCCTCCACGCAGATCGTGGAAGCGGCGATGGCGAATTGGGCGTATAGGTCGATCCTGCGGGTTTCCTTCTTGTCCAGCCAACGACCGGGATCCCAGTCCTTCACCTCCGCCGCGAAACGGACGTCGTACCCTTCCGGGTCGAAGCGGGTGATCGGTCCGAAGCCTTGGCGGCCCTCCACCAAGGCGTCCCATGTCGTCTTCACATCCTGGCCGATGGGGCATAGGGGCCCCAGTCCCGTGATCACAACCCGTCGATCGCTTCTCATGGAAGTACCCATTCGCTCCTTGTCGTGGTTATCCGGCGTTCTCGTTCAGGTAGTTGATCGCGTCCTTCACCGTGGTGATCTTCTCCGCCTCTTCGTCGGGGATCTCGATGTCGAAGGCCTCTTCGAGAGCCATGACCAGCTCGACCGTGTCCAACGAGTCCGCGCCGAGATCGTCGATGAAGGACGCGTCGGGGACGACCTGGTCCGCTCCCACGCCGAGCTGCTCCATAATGATCTCTTTCACCTTCTGTTCGTGCGACATTGTCCTGCACTCCTTTTGACGACAATCGCCAAGAGTAGAAAGCCCTTCCCGGATCAGGCCATGATCATGCCGCCGTCCACGCGGATCACCTGACCGGTGATGTAGGAGGCGGCGGGAGACACGAGAAAGGCGACCACGTCCGCCACATCGCGGCTGGTGCCCAAGCGCCGCAGGGGGATCAGCTCCATCAGGCTTCCCCGCGCCTTTTCGGACATGGCGTCGGTCATCGCCGTCTGGATAAAACCGGGGGCGATCGCGTTGACGGTGATCCCCTTCGAGGCGAGTTCCTTGGCCGTCGACTTGGTCAGGCCGATGATGCCCGCCTTGGAGGCGGCGTAGTTCGCCTGACCCACGTTCCCCATAACGCCGATCACCGACGCGACGTTGACGATGCGACCGGAACGCGCCTTCAACATCGGGCGGGCGGCCGCCTTCGTGAAGTTGAAGGTCCCTTTCAGGTTCACGCCGATCACCGCGTCCCAATCCTCTTCCTTCATGAGCAGGATGAGGTTGTCCCGGGTGATCCCCGCGTTGTTCACGAGAATATCCACTCCGCCCAGTTTTTCCACCGTTTTTTTAACGCAGCCACGAACCTCCTCGGTGTCGCATACGTCCACCCGGAAGGCCGCGGCGCGACGCCCCAGCGATTCGATTTCATGGGCCGTCGCCTCGGCGCCCTCGAGGTTCACGTCCACCACGGCCACGTCCGCGCCCAGCCGGGCGATCGTGAGGGCGATCTCCTTCCCGATGTTCTGGGCTCCGCCGGTGACGATGGCGACCCGTCCCTCCGGCACGGCTTGCGTTTCCCGGCTCATCTTCGATCCCCCTTTCCCTGTTCGAGGCTAGACACCGGTCTCCTTGCGAAACGTTTCGGCGTCCTCGATGCAATCCACCTCGAAGGAGCGGTCGATCTTGCGGGCCAGTCCCTTGAGTACGCGGCCCGGTCCGACTTCATAGAAACGGGTAAAGCCCTCTTCGCCCATCCGCCGCATCCCGTCCTCCCAGCGGACGGCGCCTCGGAGCTGCCGCACCAGCGCGTCGCGCAGATCCGCCCCCTTCACCATCGGAACGGCGTCCACGTTGACCACGACCGGCGCCTCGGCGTCCCGGAAAGGGGTCGCTTCGAGACACTCCCGAAGTCCCTCCGACGCCTCGCCCATCAGCTCGGAATGAAAGGCGCCGCTGACCGGGAGGGGAACGACCTTCTTGGCGCCCCGGTCCGCGGCGAGTTCCATCGCCCGTTCCACCGCGGGCACTTCGCCGGAGATGACGATCTGCCCCGGCGCGTTGAAGTTGGCGGGACGCACGATGCCGGCGTCCTCCGCCTCGCGGCAGACCTGCGTGACCTGATCGGCGGAGAGGCCCAGCACGGCGGCCATCGTGCCGGGCCAGCGCTCTCCGGCCATGAACATCAGCTCGGCGCGGCGCTTGACCGCCGCGAGGGCGTCCCGGGGCTCCAGCACACGCGCCGCCACCAGCGCCGAATACTCGCCCAGGCTGTGGCCCGCCACGATACCCGGCCGCCATCCTTTTTCATCTAAAAGTTTCAGGATCGCGAGGCTTACCATGAGGATCGCGGGCTGGGTGTACCGCGTTTCCCGGAGCGTCTCCTCCGGCCCCTCGAAGGCGATCTTGGAGAGCGGGATCTCCATCACCTCGTCGGCGACGTCGAAGATCTCGCGCGTCTCCGGATACTCCTCCCGAAGGCTCCTTCCCATGCCGACGAATTGCGAACCCTGTCCGGGAAAGAGGTACCCGAATCCAGCGGACATCACAGTCTCACCACGGCGGCCGCCCAGGTGAAGCCGGCGCCGAAAGCGACCAGCTCGATGAGCGCTCCGGGGCCGCAATGGCCGCCGCGAACCGCCTCGTCGAGGGCGATCGGAATGGAAGCGGCCGACGTATTCCCATAGCGGTCCAGATTGACGAACACCCGCTCCCGGGGGACCCGGATCCGCTTGGCCACCGCCTCCATGATTCGGAGGTTCGCCTGGTGCGGAAAGAGCCAGTCCAAGTCGGGCCCCTCGTAGCCGGCGTCGGCGAGCGCCTTCAGCGCCGCCTCGCTCATGTGCGTTACGGCGTGTTTGAAGACCTCCCGCCCCTCCATCTTGATGGTGTGCAGCCTTTGGTCCACCGTTTCGTGAGAGGCGGGCATCCGGCTCCCGCCTGCGGGCTGGTAGAGCAGCTCCTGCAGCGTGCCGTCGCTCCCCGTGTTGATCGACAGGATCCCCCGGTCCTCGTCCGTCTTCTGCAGGATCACGGCGCCGGCGCCGTCGCCGAAGAGAACACAGGAGGACCGGTCCACCCAATCGGTTACTTTGGTGAGCGTCTCGGCGCCGATGACGAGCACCGTCCCCGCCCGATCGTCGTGGATGATCGACCGCCCGACCGAGAGGCCGAAAAGGAATCCGCTGCACGCCGCGGAAACGTCGAAGGCGTAGGCGTTCGACGCGCCGATGTTCGCCTGCACCACCACCGCCGTGGATGGAAAGGGACGGTCTCCCGTCGCGGTCCCCACGATGATCGCGTCCAGGTCCGCCGGTTCCACGCCGGCCGCCTCGCAGGCGCGGAGCGCCGCCGGCGTCGCCATGTCGGACGTGGCCTGGTCATCCGTGCTGATGTGCCGCTCCCGGATTCCGCTACGCGTGACGATCCACTCGTCCGTGGTATCGACCATCTTCTCCAGGTCGGCGTTGGTCAGAATTTTCTCCGGAGCGTAAGATCCGGTCCCTTGGATGCATACGCGTTGCTTACTCAACGGTCACCTCTTCCCAGGTCTGAAGTTTCTCCCGTATCTCTCCGTTTATGTCGTACCGCACGAACCGGCTCGCCGAACGAATCGCGTTCGCGAGAGCCAACGGGGAGGATCGACCGTGACTGATCATACAGGTGCCGTCAACCCCCAGGAGGGGGGCGCCCCCGTAATCCTCGTAGCTGAGCTGTCTTTTCAACCGCCGGAAGGACGGTTTGAGAAGAAGGGCGCCGACCCGGGAGGCGGCGCCGCGGGAAACATCGCCCCGGAAGGACTCGAAGGCGAACTCCATAAGCCCCTCGGCGAATTTCAGAAGAAGATTGCCGATGAACCCGTCGCAGACCGCCACGTCCACCTCGCCGCGGAACATCCCCACCGGTTCCACGTTCCCCGCGAACCGGAGCTTCGCCCGCCCGAGGAGCCCGTGCGCCTCCTTGACCAAGTCGTTCCCCTTCCCTTCCTCCTCACCGATGTTGAGCAGGCCGACCCGGGGATTCTCCCGTTTCAGGATCCTCTCGGCAAAGAGGGCGCCCATGTGGGCGAACTGCACGAGATCCGTCGGTTTGCATTCCTTGGTGGCGCCGATGTCGAGGAGAACGAAACCGTTCCGCTCGTTGGGGAGGTAGGTGGCGATGGCGGGCCGGCGCACGCCGGGAAGCCGGCCGAGGTTCAGAAGGCTGGTGGCGACGACGGCGCCGGTGTTGCCGGCGCTGACGAAGGCGTCCGCCCTCCCCTCTTTCTGCAGGAGGATTCCGCGGCTGATGGAGGAGTCGCGCTTCCGGCGGCTCGCCGCGGCGGCCTCCTCGCGCATCCCGATCTCCTCGGAAGCGTGCTCGATCTCCGGACGGGTCGACCATCCGCCTGCCCGGTCCAGTTCACGGGCGATACGCTCCCGATCCCCGACGAGGACGATCTCCGCCTCGTCCGGGTACCGGCGCAGGAACTCCGCCACGCCGGCGACCGTCACGGAGACGCCCGAGTCTCCGCCCATCGCATCCACGGCGATCCGCAAGAGAGCCCCCGTTCCCTATTCGACGATGACGACCCGCCGTCCGTTGTAATATCCGCAGCTCGGGCAGACCCGATGGGGCGGTTTGGGCTGGCCGCAGTGCGAGCAGGTCGAGGGGTTCACGACGGACAGGCCGTGATGGGAACGCCTCTTGTCCCGTCGCGCTTTGGAAGTACGCCTTTTCGGCAGTCCCATGATCAGTCCCTTTTCTCTCGTTGTTCGTTCAGTTTCCGGAGGGCCTCCCAAGCCGGGTGGGGCTCCTCCGAAGGGCATTCGCAATCTCCACGGTTCAGGTCCGCTCCGCATCGCGGACAGAGCCCGCGGCAATCCGGCCGGCAGAGCGGCTTGATGGGAGAGCAGACAAGTATGGCCTCCCGTACCAGAGGGTCAAGGGAAAAGGCCCCGTTGCGGCTCTCCAGGTACTCGTACCCCCGATCGAAAGGGTCGTCGATCAACCGGATCCGGTCCCCCTCGATGCGGGCGATTTCGTCCAGCCGCGCCTCCACATTCTCGTCGGTCGGCGCGAGGCAACGGCTGCAAACGCGCTCCACGCGCGTCCGGATCGGCCCCCGCACGGTGAGCGTCGATCCGGTCCGAATCAGCTCCAGATCGGCCTCGATCGCCTCCCTGTAGACCGCGTCCTCCTCTTCGAGGCCGATCTCCTCCGGGCCGAAGCGGAAGGAGAAACGGTTCACTCCCTCCCTGACGGTACCGAGATCGATCCGAAGCGCTCCCATGACGTTTCCATCCCCCGAGAAACGGAGACCGCGATCCGAGTCCGGCCCCGGCGCGCCCTCCTCACCGATTTCCCGCTCCACGTCGACGCGTTCTCCGTTGGGCTGCGCGGGCCAGGGGAAGGTGCTCCGGCGGTAGGCGCGGTCCGGTTTCCGGTCGGTCGGCGGAATCGCCTTGAATCCGATAATGTAGCGGACGGGAGGAGGTTCTGTCAAGCCCCCGATCGGACGCGACGGCGGCCGGGCAGGACCTTTTCCAACGGTTCGGGGAGAGGGGGGCCCGCCGCGGCCACCACCCAACCGCCCTTCCGGAGGATCCGCCGGGCGACCCGCCGCACTCCTTCCCGGGTCACGCCGCGGATCTCCTCCTTGTAGCGATCCAGGTAGTCCGGGCCGAGGCCGTAGTACTCCTCTCGAAGGAGGAAGGCGGCGATGCCGTCGTTGGTCTCCAGGCGGAGTGGAATGCTGTCGATCAGGTAGTCCCGGACCTCCCGCAGTTCCCGCGGCGCGACCCGCTCCCGGCGGATGCGGTCCACCTCCTCGCGGATGATCCTCGCGGCGCGGATCACATGATCCGGATGAACGCCGGCGCGGATCAGGAAAGGCCCCGCCCCGATCGAGGCGTGGACCGAACCGTGCACGGAATAGGCGAGGCCCTCCTCCTCGCGAATCCGGTTGCCGAGCCTCCCCCCCATGCCGAAGGCGCCGAGGATCTGGTTGAGGACGGCGGCGTTATAGAAATCGGGGTCGGTCCGGCGGAGTCCCACCCACCCGAAGACCAAGTCGCACTGGGTTTTGTCCGGGATGACGGTGGAGACCGCGGAGGGGGCCGTGGGACCCTTCGCGTCGGGCACCGGCGGGGGCTCGCCGTCACCGGAGATGTTCCATCCGCTGAAAACGCGCTTCGCGATCCGCGCGGCGCGCTCCTCCTCCACGTCCCCGACGACGACCAGAATCGCTCCGGCGGGATGGTAACGCCGTTTGTGAAAACGGACGATGTCGTTTCGGTCGAAGGCGCGCACGCTCTTCCTGTCGCCGCCGCCGGAACGCCGGTAGGGATGGCTGGGCGGGTAGAGGCGCATCGCCAGTTGCCGGAGCGACACCGAGCGGGTGTCGTGCTCCTCCTCCAGAACGCCGCTCATCATCTGCCCGCGGATCTTGCCGATCTCCCGGGCCGGGAAGGAGGGCTCCATCACCGTCTCCGCCTGGAGGCGGAGGATCTCCTCCAGGTGTTCCCGGAGGGCGGAGGCGACCAGCACGGTGGCGTGTTTGTTCACCACCACGTCCGTCTCGGCGCCCAGAAAATCGATTCGGTCCGCGATCTGCCGCCCCGTCCTCCTGCGGGTCCCCTCATCGAGAAGAAGGCCGACGGCGAGCGCGAGGCCGTCCCGCCCCGGCGGGTCCTGGACCGATCCGGTCTGCAGGCAGAGACGGACGGACACGGAGGGGCTGAGCCGGTTCGCCCGGACGATCACCCGCATGCCGTTTTCGAGCACGGTCCGCGTCATTTTCCCCTCCTCTCGCCGCTCGGGCGGTACACGCCGACGGTCCTGTTCCGCCGGTCCAGGAGGCGCGAGGCCAGGTCCCGCACCTGCTCCGCCGTCACCGCCTCCGCCCGCGGGAGGAATTCCTCGAAGAAACCGTAGCGATCGACGGTGTTGTAGTACCCGATCTGGTGAGCCAGTTCGGTCACCGAATCGCTCTGGAAGACGACGGTGGCGCGGAGCTGGTTCTTCGCCTTTCGGAGTTCCCGCTTGCCGGGACGCCGGGAGGCGATCCGGTCGAGTGTCTCCAGTAGGCGGCGCTCCAGACGTTCCACCGGCACTCCCTCCGCGGCGGTGGCGGCGAAGTAATAGAGGAAAGGGTCCCGGGTGGGGATGTAGAAGGAACGGACGCCGGTGGCGAGGCGCGCGTCGATCAACCTCTCGTAGAGGGGCGAACTGCGGCGCACCTCGCTGTCGTAGCTCCAGAGGTTGATCCCCTTGGCGCCGCCGATCACCGCGTCGAGAACGGCCAGGACGTGCGCGTCCGGCTCACGGACCGACGGGGCGGGGAAGGCGACGTGCAGGTAGGTCGTGTTCCCGCCCCCCTCCAGCTCCACGCGCCTCTCGCCGCGCAGGGCCGCCTCGGGGGTTTTGAAGGACCGAGGCGGCTCGCGGTTTTCGATGTCGCCGAAGAGGCGGCGAATCGTCCGGAGCGTCGGGCCGGCGGCGAAATCTCCGACCACCACCAGCGTCGCGTTTCGGGGGACGTAATGCGTGCGATAGAAATCGACCATCTCCTCGCGGGTGATGCGGCTCACGTCCCGCTCCCAGCCGACGGTGGGCCACCGATAGCTGTGGGCGCGAAAAACGGCGGCGGTCACCTCCCGATCGAGGAGCGACTCGGGATGGTTCTCCCCTCCCCTCAGCTCGCTCAGGATCACCGTCCTCTCCGACTCGAACTCGGCCCGGTCGAGGCGGCTCCGGGTCATCCGCTCCGCCTCCAGCTCGAGGGCGAGGTCCAGGTGCTGCTTCGGCAGTGTCTCGAAGTAGGCGGTCTGATCGATCCAGGTGTAGGCGTTCCAGTAGCCGCCCCTCTTCTCGATCAGGTTCTTCATCTCCTCCTTCGAAAAGCGCGCCGTCCCCTTGAAGTTCATGTGCTCCAACCAATGGGCCATGCCGGTGACGCCTGGCCGCTCGTCGGAGGAGCCGACCCGATACCAACACCAGACGCTCACCACCGGGGAGGAGCGGACCGGTTTGAGGAGAACGGAGAGGCCGTTTCGGAGCCGAAGGGCGCGAATCGGACCCGCCATTCCGTCGGAGGACTCTTTGCGCTTCAACGGACCATCGCCTTACGCACCGTCTCGTTGCCGGCCATGTCGATCACGCGGAAGGCGAGGGCGGTCTCCCCCTCCTCGGCCGGGTCCGTCAGGAAAAGGAAGGACTCGGAGGGGGAATCGAAGATCTCGTCTTCCGGATCCACCATTTTCCACTCGCCGGCGTTCACCGACACGTGGGCGTTCCGGATCGGCCCGGCGCCGTCCCACGCCTCGGCGGAGACGCGGATCCGTCCGTTCTCGAGGCGCGCCTCGAGCCGGAGGATCTCCGGATTCGTGTTGTCCACCTGGAAAGGCTGGCCGATCCGCTCGGCGCTCCGCGCCGTCGCCTCGGAGTTGTCCGGATCGTCGCGCGCCGTCACGCGAACGCGGTAGACTCCGTCCTCGACGAGGCGCGTGTCCCAGGAGTAATAGTTCAAATACAAATCTTCGTCGAGAAGAACCCAGTTCTCGTCCCCTTCGGCGCGCAGGTGAAGATCGAAGGCGAGTTCGTCGCCGTTCGGGTCGGCGGTCTCCCAGCGGACCACGCGGATCGAGCGCGCCCAGATCTCCTCCGCGCCGGCGGGGGGATCCTCCGCCTCCACCGGCATGTACTCGACCCGCGTTCCGTTGGAGAGCACCTGATGGAGCGGCTCCGGACGGGGATCGATCGGGCCCTGAAAGTAGGTGTCGCCCAGGCGGGTCACGTCGACGCGGAGCACGCGCGGCGGCTGGTTCGTCTCCTTCCAGGCGACGGACACGCGGTCGATCCGCGGGCTCCGGTCCTCACGTCCTTCCAGCTCCGCCTTCCATTGAAGAAAACGGGCGGGCGGCGACTGCACGGCGCCGAAGCATCCTTCGCCGTCGATCCGCTCCCAATCGCTCCAGGTGTCGTCCGGTTCCTCCCGGTTGCCGCTCCTGGTGAAAAACCGGACCTCCGTCTTTTCGGGAGCGTCCCCCCACCAGGTGAGCGAGCCCCAACGCGCGAGATTGACCGCGTCGAAGATTTCCGATTCATACGATCCCTCGGCGCTCCGCTCCGGGCCGATCCGATAGACCGCCCCCTGGTTGCCGGTGCAGGCGAAAACGCCGCCATCGGTCCGGACCAGACCGAGCAATTGGGACTCGGCGGTCCGTTTCCACTCCGTCGCGGCTCCGTCGGGGCCGACCCGCACGACGGCCCCGGGCGTCCCGGTGCCGACGATCACGCCCCCTTCGCCGTCCGGCTCCAGCGCGTAGATGAATTCCGCCTCGGAGCGCCAGACCATCACCGCCGGACCGCCCGGCTCCACGCGGAAAAGGAGGGCGTTCTCCCCGCCGCCGTTCTTGCTCCGGTTCCCCGCGTCGCCCCCCGACGCGGCCGCCCAGATCGTCCCGTCCGGCTCGATCGCGAGCGCGCCGATCTCCTCGCGAGGCGCCTCGAAAAGGACCCGCGCGATGCCCTCCCGGTTCATTTCCAAAAGAAGGCCGTTCCCGGCGCCGCCGAGGATGAAACGATCCCGCCCGCGATCCCGGAGAATGCGGAGCAGGTTGGTTTCCCCCGATTCATAGATCACCCGCGCCTCGCCGGAGGGGCTCACACGATACACCTTCCCCTGCTCGCCGGTGGCGGCGTAGAGATCGCCCCGCTCGTCGACGACCAGGTCCCACACGTAGTGCTCCGGCGTGTCGAGAAAGGTCTCGGTCCGTCCGTCCCGGTCGATGCGGAGAATCACGCCGTCCGGCGATGTCCCGGCGTAGAGGTTCCCCTCCCGGTCCAGCGCGAGGGTGAGAATGTCCAGCTCGATCGAGTCGTGGAGAAGAGTCGCTTCCCCCTTACGGTCGATCCGATAGATCTTCCCCTGGTCGCCGGTGCCGACGTAGAGGTTCCCTTTGTCGTCGGCGACGACGGACCAGACGTAGTACTCGGAGAGGCCGCCGACCGGTTCGAAGCGGGGAGCCAACTCGATCGCACCGAGAGGGCCGATCGTGATCTCTTCCGTCGTTCCCTCCCGGACCGATTCCACACCCGACACGGTCCAGTAGGCGGTGCGGACCGCCGCGGCGTCGCCGGCCAGGAAGAGCAGAAACGTCAGAGAGAAGGGTAGGATTCGTTTCATCGCGTTTCTCCCGATCGAAAAGGCGGCGTTAGGGAGCCGCGCGGTCCACCGTTATGGGAAGAGTTTTGCACCCCGTGACATGGGCGTCCGTCGTCACCGTCCTCTCCGCGACGATCCTCCCGCGCATTTCGTCGGCGTCGCCCGTGTGGAGCGGTTCCTTGATCACGGTCAGAACGGACCGGGGGAGCCGAGGCATCTCGCGCCCGCTCACGGTCGCCCCGGAGGAGGCGTCGTAGAGCGTGCAGTATACGTTTTCGTTGGTCCTGAGCCGCTCCAGATATCCGACGAGTCCCTCGATCCGATCGGTGGCGTATCGATAAGGAGCGCGCTTTAAGTCAAAATCGTCCGCGGCCAAAGCGTCACACACGCGGAGTTGCATCTTCCCCTCCGGCTGGTTGGCCGGCACGGGGAGGTCGAAATCGCGGCGCACCGTGCCTCCCTGAAAGAGGCGGAGCGTGATCGAGCCGCGCACGCGCCCGCCGGGACGGACCCGCGCCTTCTCCAGGCGAACCTCTTCGATCCGCGCGGAGCTTCTCGCCTCCCGCGCCTCCACCCGGACCCGCACCGACCGGATCGCCGGGCTCTCCAGGGGATTGTTGGCGAGCACCTGGAGAGGGAAGAGGATCTCGTCGTTCAGTTCCTGAAGCGCCGTGTAGCCGGAGAAGACGTTCTTCCGGTTGAGCGGCGGCGCCCCGTCGAGTTCGATGTCGAGGGTCACCTTCAGGTATCCCTCTCCCATCGCCCTCTCCTTGTAGAGGATCGAATTCATCACCGACCAGGCGACCAGGTTCGGCGTGATCCTTTTCTCGCGGATCGCTTCATAGTGATAGCGTTCCTCACCGACGCCGGGGACCACGATCTCCACGTCGATGGGGACGGTGGGGGCTTTCGCGCCGATGCCCGCGGCGACGCCGGGGCGGCGGTCCTGGGTGAGGGCGCCGACAGTCCGAATCGGCGAGCCGAGCTTGAAGGAGACGAAGCGGCTCGGCACGACGGTGTGGATCGACGCGCTGACGAGAGGCATCCGGACGGAACCGGCTTGGAATAGGGGGTGGCCGAAGGCGACCAGGCGGTCCCCGTCGATCCAGGTGAGCGTCCCGATCGCCGAGAGAGAGGCGTCGCCGGATAGGAGGCTGACGCCGACCGCCGCGCCCGGCAGCGGCTTCCACTCCCCGCTCTCTTCGGCGTTCCCCCCGGCGGCGCCTGCGGCGGTCGCCACCATGCCGTAGGGGAGGAAGAACTCCTCCATCCGCCGGGCGACCTCCGGCGCGAAACCGGCGAAGGAGAGCGGCGTGGCGATCGGATCCGGACCGCGGGCGAGCCCCGGCGCTCCGGGCGGAGAACCGCCCGCCGAGGAAGCGGCCTCCTTCTCCTCGAGCAGGTCCCTCTCCAACACTTCCCACATCTCGCCGATGGGGGTCACGCCCGCGATCGGCTTGGTGGAGTAGGGATAGGAATAGGCGACCGCGCCGGCGAGCCGCCCGCCCAGAAAGACCGGCGAACCGCTCATCCCCTGGGCGACGCCGCCCTCCTCCAGGCCGAGCCCGGAGACGAGAACCAGGATGATGTCGCCGCTCCCGCCGGCGCCGCGCATCACGTCCAGCACCTCCACACGGAAGGTGTCGATCCTCGTCCCCTCCAGCACGGTCAGCCCGAAGCCGGTTTGGCCGCGGCGGATCCCATCCACGGGGATGGTGTCGGGCGGCTGCAGGCCGAGGGCGGGCGCGGCGAGGCAGAGAGCGAGGGCGATCGGGGCGAGCGCCTTCGGGCCCTTCATGTTTCGTTTCTCCTCTCGTAAACGGGGCAGCCGGATTCTATCGGCGGCCCGCGGCTCTGTCAAACCGCCGCGCGGCGCCGGAGGGTGATCCCCTCAGCGGGCGCCGGGCGGGTCGAAGCGCCCGTTGCCGTTGAAATCGACCCAGATCGGGTTGGTGACCGCCACCGGCAGGACCGGCCCGCCGCTCGGCCCGGTGTAGACCGGGTCGAGGGAGCGGTCTCCGGAAACGACCACCACGAACCAGGTGTCCCGGTAGATAGCGAGTGTTTCCCGGACGTCGCACCGGACCGTTCCTCCGCCGGAGCGAACCGCGGGGGAGAGCACGGGCGCGCCGTTTCCGAAAACACGGATCCGGTCTACGTCGATCCATTCCGCCGCCTCCACACGGACGGCGAGTTCCACGAGCCCGTCGTCGTCCGGTACGAGATCGCCGGAACGACCGGCGCCGTTCACGCGGAGACGGACCAGCGGGCCTGTGGTCAGCGAGGAGCGCCCTTCACCGAGTGCGCCGAGGAAGGTCTCCCGAGTAAGGGACCCTTCCCTCGTCTCCACCAGGACGCGGGGCATGCCCGCCGAGGCGCGGTCCCCGCCGTCGGAGGCGGAACTCCCGGCGGCGAAGAGCCTGTGCCCCAGGTTCAACAGATGAAACCAGTCGGCCAGCACGTCGCCCGCGTCCTCCAGGGAGGTCCCCGTCGCCACCTCCACGAGGTCGAAACCGGTTTCGAATTCCAAGTTGTTCGAGAGGCCGGTGACCGGATCGACGCCCATGCTCCGAAAATAGCCCTCTTCGGCGCTCCTCGGCGCATGCACCATCACGAGAGGCGGGCCGGGCCTTCGCCGGAACAGACGGAACAATTCGCCCGGCGTCTTCCCCTCCGCCCCACGGCCGCCGAGCGGTTGGATCGCCCGGTCCGGATCGACGGGAAAGACGACGAACCGTCCGATGTCGCGAAGGACGATCTCCTCTCCCGGGACGACGAGAAAAGCGGGGAGGGAGGGAACGAGGGTCACCACGCCCCGATCGGCGATCACAGCCGCCCGTAGCCCCTCGGCGCGGGCGGCCTCGATCCTCTCGGCGGCCGGAACGGGGCTCCGCAGACCGGCGGTCGTGCGTAGATCGAGATCCGCCGGAGTCAGTCCGGTCTCGTCCACTTCGCGGCGGATCCGGAAGACCACCTCTTCCCGGTCGCCGGAACGGAGGCGCATCTCCCTCTCGTCCAAAGACCACGCGATCCCCCGCGACGCGACCAGGCGATAGCGCCCCTCGGGGAGTCGGATCGTTCCCTCACCGTCCCCGGCGTACGCCACGGCCCGGGGCGCGATGCGCCCGCTTTCGCGAGCCGGCGGGCCGCCCCTCTCCTCGCACACCGTCACCTTGCCGGCAACCGATACTCCCCCGTCGTCTTGGATGACGAAATGGATGACCGCGTTCTCTTCGGCGTGGAGGTCGATCGAGACGGGCCTGTCCGGTTCGACGCGGAAACGCTTGTCTCTTCCTGCGCGCCCTTCCGGGAAAACCGCCCGCGCCCGATAGTCGTCGCCCGGGGGAAGCCACGCCCGGAAACGCCCCTCGTCGTCGGTGCGGGCCGCCGTGACCAGGCCCGCCGCGCCGAGCAGTTCCACCCAGGCGCCGGCGACCGGATCGCCGCTCCGGTTCCCCTCCACACGCCCCTCGACGAGGATCGACGGCTCGTCCACCGCCGCCGCGCGGAGCGCGGCCGGGTCGCCACGCACCACCCAGAGACGTCTCTCCAGAACGCGCTCCCCCATGGCGGGAACGCGGAAACGCCGGAGTCGATAACGGATCGCCCCGTCCCGGAGAGGAGTGAACCCGTCCCCTTCGCGGGAGGTCCAGCCGTAACAGGTCGTCTCGCCGACCAGTATCAGCATGGAAGGATCCGGATCGATCTCCTCCGGCGGCTCCCCCTCGGCCAGAAAGCCGAATCCGGGAAGGAAGGGGAGCGCGCCGCCGCACTCGATCCGGTCCGCGGCGATCCCTTCCTCTTGGTCGTGATGCATGCCGTAGTGGTACACCGTGCGGATGGTGATGTAGGAGTCCCCCTCGCCGAGCAGATACTCGGTCCGGATCTCGATGTCGTCCACTCGGCTGTCTTCACCGAGGAAACGCACTCCGGCGGTCCCGCCGAATGCGCCCGGCTCGATCAGTTCCATTTCCTTATAGCGGACCTGTCGGGGGAACTCTTCGGTCAGCGCCAGGACCGACTGCCCCCAGGCGTCCTCGCCGCCGACGGGAGCCGCGTCGATGATTCGCCCGCCACTGGCGGCGGCGCCGAGGGCGTGATCGACGCCGCTGATCACCACCCGGATCCGGCCGTTTTCGAGCAGCACGTCTCCGGCGGTCCCTTGAGCGTAAGGACCGGCCAACCCCTCGCCGGCCCCCTCCATAACACGCACCGAGGGGAGCGCCGAAGCGGTCCCCGCCGCAAGGAGAAACGCGAACGAACAGAGCCGTAGAACCGCGGGGAGGAGCGGGCGGCTCCGGGCAGGCGGATCGATCCCCCGGCGGCTCAACCCTTCCGTCCCCGCAAGATCAGGAGACGGAGGAGTTGAAGAATCGCCATGGTGGCCGCGGCCACATAGGTGAGCGCCGCCGCCCGCAGGACCTCCCGCGCCGCCGGAAGCTCGTCGGGCGCGAGGAAACCGCCCCGCTCCAGCTCTGCGACGGCGCGGCGGCTGGCGTTGAACTCGACCGGAAGGGTGACGAGGGAGAAGAGCACCGCGCCGGCGAAGAGGAGGATCCCCAGGTCGATCAGAGGGCGGTAGCTCATCAGAAATCCGATAAAAAAGAGGGGAAAGGCGAGGGTGGACCCCAGGTTCGCCACCGGAAACACGGCGTGACGGAAGGCGAGCGGTCCATAGCCCGATCCGTGCTGCAAGGCGTGCCCTACTTCGTGGGCGGCGATGCCGACCGCCGCGATCGAGTGGGAACGATAGTTCCCCGCCGAAAGGCTCACGCTTCGGCTTCGCGGATCGTAATGGTCGCTCAGCTCGCCCGGCGTTTCCCGGACGGACACGTCACCGAGGCCGTTCCCCCCCAGGATCGCTCGGGCGATCTCCGCGCCGCTCCGCCCTCCGCGGGAAGGGACCTTACTAAAACGCGCATAGGCCGACCGCACCTTCCACTGCGCGTAGCCGGCGAGGATCAACGCCGGGATCAACAGAAGAATGCTGGGATCGTAGAAGAATGGGATCATCGCCTTCCAGCCTCCCCACGCCGCGGCTCGCGGCGCGATTCCCGCTTCTTGCACCGGCCGGCGCGGGAAACGGTTCCCGGCTGGTGCCGCCGCTCCGGAGAGGGCGGAGGCGGCGACCCGGGTGTCCGGGACGGCCGCCGGGCGGGGACTCCCGCCGTCGCTATTCTACATACCAACGATGGGCGGGGGAAAGCAAGAGATCCGCCCATCGGGGCGGATCTCTCGTAAGACGCGGGGGATGGTCGTAGTCGTAATGGAGAGCTGGTGGTCAGTCCAGAGTGTGGACCGCTTCGGCTTCTTTTGCTTCCACCGAATCGCCCGGCTCGAAACCCTCGGCGAAGAGTTCGTCCAGCCGCTCCTTGGAGAAGCGCCATTGCCCTCCAATCTTCAGACCCGGTATCTTCTTTTCTTTGGCGAGCTTGTACAGAGTCGCCCTGGTGATGTGCAGGTACTCCGCAGCAGCTCCGACGTCCAGAATCTCCTTAGCCATCCAGCACCTCTTCTGAATCCTTCGTGTTCGGAGGAAGCGTTCGCCTTTGTTCCGACTATCGTCGAAAGACCCGTTTTACTTGAGCATTTTTTATCCGTTTCACGGCTTCGGCGGCTCTTCCCCGCGGTTGCCGGCACCGGGCCGGCGCCCCTTCGCGGGCCGGCTTGCGCCGCGGGAAAATGCGCTCTCCATCCGACTATCGGCAGGACCGGGGGAACGGTTTACCCCTCACTCGCACGATGTCCCCCCAAACAGAAAAAATCCCCCGGGGGCCGGAAAGCGCCCCGGGGGACATCTTTTCGCGAGAATGGCGATCAGAAGTGGTAACGGAGGCCGATCTGGAAGCCCACCCCGCTGAAATCGATCTTGATCGGATCCTCCCCCACGGACCACCCGAACTCGATGCTTCCGTCCAGGGGAGGCCACATGTCCTCGGGGAACCAAGGATCCCAGGTCGTGGCGGTTTCCTCTTCGCCGATCAGGATCGGCGAATCCAGGATCTCGTCGACATCGTTGTATTTCAGATCTTCCACCTCGACCAGGCGGTAGCTCAGCTGGTAGCTGATCGAGAGGAAGGGGGTGATGTACTCGTCCCCACCCACGAGGAACTGATACATCACGGCATTGCCATCCGCTTCATAAGTAAAGTTGGTGCCGATCCCCTGGAGGGTCAGATCGGGGGCGAAGACCTCGACGATATGCCTCCCCCAGACGTAGCCCATGCCGAAACCGACGTACAGCTCGCGCCGCTCGACGCCCCGTATGATCTTCAAACGGGAGAGATCGCCGGGGATGTAGTAGAGGAAATCGCCGGTGAACTGGTAAGCCTCGTCGGTGATGGCGGCCCCGAATCCCTTCTCGGAAAAGCGGTCGGAGGTTCCCGTCCGGCCGGCGGAGGCTTGCAAACCGATCCGTCCTCCCAAACCGGGGAGACGCACCGATTCGGGTAGTTTGTACCGAAAGTTTCCGTAGAAATCGAGGACGGGGCGCACCCCCTCGAAAGCATCATTCTGCCAGGAGATATCGATCCCGGTGGCGTCCTGAAAACCTATGGCGAGTGCGTCATAGGCCGTTTTCACCGAGGCGATATTTCGCGCCTGGGTTTCGCTCGTCGACAGATCCTTCTGCGAAGAACCGAGATAGAACGCTACCGAGAAGAGCTTTTCTTTCTCCGCGATGATCGCATCCAGATCCAATTCAATTAGGTCCGGATCGAAAAGATCATCGGGAGCGGGTGGATGTCGATGAACCCCGGCGAAGGCCGGAAAAACGAAAAGTCCCATCAGGACAAGCAGGTAGAGAACACGTCTCATGAAGCAGACCCCCTTACAGACGTGCGAAACTATACTCCAGATTTCTCACAAGTGTCAATGCGAAGGGGGGTTCGGGTCAAGGGAGAAACGAAGAGGGGGAGGCTTCTTCGCCTCCCCCTCGCTTCGCGGGTGCCGAATCCCTTATGTTACTTCACTTTGACCTCGATCTGTTTGGGAAGAGCCTCCTCGGCCTTGGGGATCCGGATGCCCAGAACCCCTTTGTCGTAGGTACTTTCGATCTCTTCCGCCCGCACTTCCTTCGGAAGCCGGAAGGAGCGCCGGAAGCAGCCGAAGAGTCTCTCGATCCGCTGGTAGCCCTTGGAATCCTCGCTCTTCTCCAGATTGCGCTCGCCGGTCACCTCCAGAACCCCGTCGTGGACCGTAATCTTGATGTCCTTCTTATCCAGCCCCGGCAGGTCGATGGTGATCTCGTAGTCGTTCTCTTTCTCCATGACGTCGGTCCGCGGAGCCCAGGGCGTCTCGCTCGCGGTCCTCTGCTCAGGCCGACCGCCGCTGAAGAAGCCGTTCATCCAGTCGAACAGGTTCGTCGTTCCGAGATTCGGGTCGTACTGCATCAGTCTCATTGTCTCATCCTCCTTTTTCGTATCTCGTTTTCTTCGGAGCCCGCGCTCCGTATGTTTCTTCGTTCCGGTCTTGTACATATACAAGCAACGTGCCAAGAAAAAGCGCCCGCGTCTCTTTCGCGCATATCGTTGTTTCCGTGTTAGATACAAGATTTTTTCCTTGCGCGGCCTCAATCCCTCTTTTTGCAGCACTGCCATTATGGCGCTTTTTTGCCATTGATGCATGCAAGGAGGGTCATAATGGCTGTCCGGATCGGGGGGGGCGGTTTCTCTCTTGACCGGGGAACTCCAGCTGAGCCAGGATGGTGGGATCTATGGGTTTCAGCCCGGAATCAATTGAGGAGAAAAAGAGATGCGACGTTTCTCTATCGTTCTGCTTGCCGGCCTAGCGCCGATGTTCGTTCAAGCCGCCTCCTTGAAGGTCCCCGAACATTTCGGGTCGATCCAGGAGGCCGTGGACGCATGTTCGGAAGGAGATACGGTTCTCATCGCCCCCGGCGACTACTTCGAGAACATCAGGATCGAAGAGAAGGGCGCCCTCAACCTGATCGGCGAGGGCGGGGCGGAGAAGACCGTCCTGGACGGGAACGAGAAAGGGATCGTGATCGAGATCCTCCGCTCCGGCAGAACCGTTCTCCGGGGGCTCACTCTGCAGAGGGGTTACACCGTGGGGAACGGGGGCGGGCTCTCCGTTCAGCAGAGCGACGTGGAAGTGCTCGACTGCCGCTTCGCCAATAACACGGCGGACAACGAGGGGGGCGGGCTGATGGTCGGCAACTGCTCCGATTTCCTCGTTTCCGGCTGTTCCTTCGAAAGAAACGAGAGCGAAGCCGCGTCCGCCATCGGCGTCGTCGGAGGACGCGGTCTTCTGGAGAAGAACCGGATTCGGAACAACACGGGCGGCCTGACCATATCGATCAGCTTTTCCGGCTGCGACATCCGGGGGAACACGATCACCAACAATCTCTCTACCGGGTTCGGCGTGATCGGCTACGCTGTGGCTTACGTGGCCGAGGTGCGGAACAACACGATCGCCATGAACCTGGGGAAAGAGGGATTCGGCGCCGTGCTCGCCCAGCAGGGCGCCCTGCGGATCGAGAAGAATATCATCGCCTTCAACGAGGGGATTTCCGGTGTTCAGATCGAATCGCGGGACAACCTGATCACCGTAGAAGGAAACCTGATCTACCAGAACGAGGGGGGCGACTACCTCGGGATCGAGGGCGGTAACGGAGACATCTCGGTGGATCCCCTCTTCTGCGACGCCAAGGGGGGAGACTTCCGCGTCCGCGCCGGCTCTCCCTGCCTCGATGCGGACGGGGGAAGGGTCATCGGCGCCTTGGGAAAGGGGTGCGACCACTGATCCGGCCGAACCGGCCGGCGCAGGCGAATCCCTCGCGCAAGAACGGGAAACGAGAAGAGGCCCTCTCCCGTCGAGAGGGCCTCTTCTCGTTATTCGAGCGTGATCGGCGGTCCCGGATCAGGGACGATGATCGACCAGCTTCACATCCTTCTCATAGTCGAAGGTCGGGTCCTGCTCGGAATCGTGGCAGGCGATGCAGCGGTCCTCCGCCGGCGCGAGCAGATAGGAGAGTTTCGCGTCCCGGTCGCATTCGCCTACATGCCCCTCCCTTTCGAACTGCACATGATCGATGCCGTAGCCGTGGCAGACTTCGCACTGCACGTTGATCCTCTCCGGCGTCTTCTCGACGGAGTGAAACCCGTTAAAGAACCCGTATCCCGTCGTGTGGCATTTCAGGCAGTTCGGATTCTTCTCCTGGTTCTCTCCCACCAGGGTGTTGTATGTATGGGCGTGAGACGTGCTTTTCCAGTCCTCGTACTCGACGGCGTGACAGGAGCGGCACTCCTCGACGCCTACATAGCGGACGTCCTCGAGATCGCTCGTTCCGGGCGCCAGCTCCCCGCCCCGGTCCTGCAGCTCTTTGTTGTATCGAACGAGCAGATCCGCCATGTCCGGATCTTCGGACACCGTGTTGTCCAGAGCCTTCACGCGGCCCCGGATGTCCTCCACTTTGCGGTTCCCGTCGAGATAGACCTCGAGAACACCCAGGTACTTTCCCTGCTGTCCGGGCATCACGAGAGGAATGCCGTTCACCATGTACGGTTTGGTTTTCACGCTGGCGCCCCCGCCCACGATCATCGCATCGATGCCGGACACGCTCCGCGCGATCGCCCGGGCCTGCAGCCAACCGGTCTGGGCGAGACAGACGATCAGGTCCGTTTTCGGCTCCAGCTCCTCCACGATCTCCCGGCCGATCGTGGCGGCGTCCTTGATGATGAGCCGCTTTTCGCCGCCGTCCCGGTTCCAAGGGAGCGGCTCCAGCTCCTGCTCCATCATGAGGACGCCGAAGATGCCCACCTTCAGCCCGCCCCACTCGAATCCGAGGAAGCGTTTTCCGCCGATCCTTTTAATGATGTAGGGCGCGAGGAATCGTTCGCCGGTGTCCGCGTAGTACACGTTGGCGGATACGATCGGGACTCCGGTCCGTTCCCCCTGAGCCAGAAGCCAGTTCTGTCCCAGAAGCAGATCGCTCCCGCCGAGGTTGAAGCAGTCCATTCCCATCATGCCGTAGGCATCGAAAAGGTACTGCCCCTTGATTCTTTCGAGCCGGGAATCGGAACCCACCGTGTTCCCGCAGTCCAAGACCAGGGTCGAAGCGCTGTCGCTCTCCGCGAGTCGGGTGATGTAGGCAGCCCGCCGGGCCACGCCTCCTTTACGGCTCGACTTTCACCCGACCGGCTCGATGCCGCCGATCATGTCGCTGGAATAGAAAATGCGGATCTTCCGCCAGCTCTTCTCTCCCGTTTCGAAACACCCGGACAGCGTCGAGAGAAGGAGGAAAGCGAGGAGTCCGACCCATAATCCTCGGTCCTTACCAATCATCCTTGACCACCTCGTGCTCGCATCGTGTTGAAATCCCGTCGATCCGGACGGTCGCCGCGGCGCCCCGCGGGCGGCGGGACGCGCACACGCTCCGGACAAAAGTACCACCGGAAAGCCGGGACGACAACGCCTCCCGGCCTCTGAGCGAGCGCTCCACTCTCCTACCCGTCGGCCGGCGGAACGGTTCCCGTGAACAGCCAAACCGGCGCCGGCGGCAGCCTTCGCGCCTCCGCCCCGAGTAGCCCGGCCCCTCTCATCTCCTCGAGAAAACGATCCGGCGGGGGGAACGCTTCCACAGAACGGGTCAGATACTCGTAGGCCGAGCGATCGGAAAGGAGGCCGCCGATCCGCGGCAGAAGACGGCGGAGGTACCAGCCGGCGATACGATCCAGGAAACCGCCGTCCACCTCGATGAACTCGAGCACCGCCACACGCCCTCCCGGACGGACCGCCCGGGCCATCTCGCGAAGCGCGGCGGCGCGGTCCGGCACGTTGCGGACACCGAAAGCGATCCCGGCTGCGGCGAAGGAGCCCCCCCGGAAGGGGAGCGATTCCGCCGCGCCGAGAGCCATGCGGGCCGTCGTGCGGCGACGGGCCGCCTTCCGGCGGGCGATGCGGAGCATGGGCGCCGAAAAATCGACGCCCACCACGATCCCCTCCGGCGCCGCTTCGGCCGCCGCGAGCGCGAGGTCCGCCGTACCGCAGGCCACGTCCAAAAAGCGATCGCCGCGACCCAGACCGAGCGACCGGACCACCCGCCGCCGCCACGTCCGGTCCAGCCCGAGGGAGAGGACCCGGTTCAGGGCGTCGTAACGCCCGCTCACTCCGTCGAACATCCGCCGAGTCGCGGCGCGCCTCTCCGGAACCGATTCCCCCTTCGTGCCGGGCGGGAGAACCGGACGCTCCGGTCCGGGCGACCCCTTTTCCGCCCAATCGCCCCCCCGCCCCCTCATCCCTTCATCACCAGAAGCGGGCGGAGCCGGGCCACCTTGCGGGCGATACCGGCGCCGTGGACGACGCGCACCACCCCGTCCACTTCCTTGTACGCGGAGGGCGCCTCCTCGACCAACGTCTTCAGTGATCGGGCGCGGTAACGCACCCCCGCCTCGGCCAATTCCCTCTCCAACCGCTCCAATCCGATCCCTTTCTTCGCCTGCGAACGGCTCTTGACCCGCCCGGCGCCGTGGCAGGTGCTGCCGAAGGTCTCCTCCATCGCCCGTTCCGTCCCGACGAGGACGTAGGAGGCGGTTCCCATGTCGCCGGGGATGAGCACCGGTTGACCGACGGCGCGGTACTCCTCCGGCACGTCCCGGTGGCTGGCGGGGAAGGCGCGCGTCGCCCCTTTGCGATGCACCAGTAGGCGCCACTCGTTCCCTTTCACGCGGTGGGTCTCCGTCTTGGCGATGTTATGGGAGACGTCATAGAGGAGATCGAGGCGTGAGCCCGGGAAGACGCCGTCGAAAACCTCGCGGGCCATGTGCAGGAGGACCTGGCGGTTCGCCCAGCCGTAGTTCGCCGCCGCCGCCATGGCGCTCAGGTAGCGCCGTCCCGCCGACGAGCGAATCGGCACGCAGGCGAGCTGGCGGTCCGGAATCTCGATCGTTTCTCCCCCGCTCCGGCGCTGCATCGCCTGGAGCGAGTCGCCGCACACCTGGTGCCCCAGCCCCCGGGAGCCGCAGTGGATGAGGAGGGTCGCCATCCCCTCCCGCAGACCGAAGGCCGCGGCGGTCCGTTCGTCGTAGATCGTCTCCACCCAACCCACCTCGACGAAGTGGTTTCCCGAGCCGAGGGTCCCCACCTGGGTTCGCCCCCGGTCGATCGCGCGGGCGCTCACCGCGTCCGGGTCCGCGCCACCCATACACCCTTCCTCCTCGGTGCGCCGGAGGTCTCCGGCCGAGCCGCAGCCGCGGCGCACCGCCCACCCCGCCCCGCGCTCGAGCAGGTCCCGCATCTCCCGGTCGTTCAGTTTCCAATCGCCGCCGCCGCCGACACCGCACGGGATTCGGCTGAAAAGCGCGGAGAGGAGCCGATCCCCCCCGGCGAGGATATCCTCCCGGTCCAGGTTCGTCCGGGCGAGCCGGACACCGCAGTTGATGTCGTATCCAACGCCCCCCGGCGAGACCACGCCCTCCTCGACGTCCATCGCGGCGACCCCGCCGATCGGGAAACCGTAGCCCCAGTGGATGTCCGGCATGGCGAGGGAACAGCGGACGATGCCCGGGAGATGGGCTACGTTCCGCACCTGCTCCAGGCTCCGGTCCCGCTCGATTCGCTCGAGCCCCTTGCCGTCGGCGTAGATCACGCCGGGCACCCGCATCTTCCCGGATCGCCGCAATCGCCAGCGGAACTCGTCGATGCGCTCCAGATCGGCCATCACGGTCTCCTTTATACGTCAAAAAGAACGGTCGCCGACCATACGCTTCCGGTCTTCACGACCGAAAGATCGTGGAATGTCGCCGCCTTGATCTCCCGAAGAAAGCGGTGGCGCGACGGGTCGGGCGGCCCGCCGATCAGCTCGGCCGAGAGATCGCCCCCCCCGAGGCGCAACCCTTCCACGCCGGCGGGGAGAAAACCGCCCGACGAAACGAGGTAGAGGATCTCGTTCAACCAGGCGACGAGGAGGCTCTCCCGGTCCGGCTCGGAAAGCGCGACGCGGCGGCGATCCGTCCCCGAGAGCGTCCCCTCCACCGACGCCGCGACGACGGCTCGGGCGGCCGCCAGGAAGAGGGATTCCGGATCGGGCGCGCGGAGACGCAGCCGGAGATCCGCGTCGTGTCGGAGCCAGCGGACGGTCGCGCGTTCAGGCAACGCCTCCCCCTCTTCCCGCCCCCGCGGAAAGCTCAGCGCCGTCTCCCATCGGGGCCGGTGGCATTTTATCCCCTTCGGGCGCCGCACGCACTCCCGGAGAAGGGGGGCGCGTCGTCGCGCGCCGAAGCCGAACGGCCGCGCCCGTCAAGAAACGAACGAGGGGATGTTGCTTTCCCGCGCTTTCGAAACGGAGTCGGAACGTCAGCCGTCGATCTCGTACCGGAGGATTTTGTTGCGGAGTCCCTTGCGGGTGAGCCCCAGGATTCGGGCCACCTGGGATTTGTTGTTGTCGTACTGCCGGAGCGCGTCGCGGATCACACGCCCCTCCAGTTCCTCGACCATCTGCGCGAGAGCCTTTTCACCCGTGACGGGCGTGGTCACCTCGTAGCGACCGAAGGCGACCAACTCCTCGGAGAGGGCGTCGATCCCCAAGGTCTCGCCGCTGGTCGCCAGCGCCACCGCCCGCTCCACCTCGTTTTGCAGATCCCGTACGTTCCCGGGCCAGTGATAGGCGCGAAGCAGATCGACGGCTTCCTCGGAGAAGCGGACGTCCCTCTTGTCCATCTCCCGGGAGAAATCGGCGAGAAAGTGCTCCACGAGGAGGGGCACGTCGTCGGCGCGCTCCCGCAGAGGCGGAATGTGGATGGAGATCACTTTGAGCCTGTAGTAAAGATCCTTGAGGAAGCGTCTCTTCTCGACCAGCTCGCCCAGATCGCGATTGGAGGCGACGATGATCCGGCAATCCACCTGCTTGAGCCGGACCGAACCGACCGGCTTGAACTCGCGTCGGTCGACGACACGGAGCAGCTTTTCCTGAAACTTGCGGCTCGTCTTGTCGATCTCGTCGATGAAGACCGTGCCGCCGTCGGCCACCTCGAAGAGCCCCTTCTTCGCGACCGCGGCGCCGGTGAAGGCGCTTTTCACGTGCCCGAAAAGTTCGCTCTCCAGAATCGATTCGGTGAGGTCGGCGCAATTGATGGTGACGAAGGGGGCGTTGTTCCCCTTGGAGATCTCGTAGGCCAGGAGCCCCTTGCCGGTCCCGGTCTCCCCCTGGAGGAGGATCGTCGCGTTCATGCCCGAGATCTTCCGGAGCATGTCGACGATTTTCTTCATCTTTTCGCTGCGGGAGATCACGCCCTCGAAGCCCTTGTCCTCGGGGTTCGCGGCGACGGACTCCGCCGGAAGCGCGATGCGCAGGTTCCGTGCGAGCGCGAGAAGGAAGCCGAGGTCCCGGCGGTCGAAGAGTCCCCGCTGGTTCCCCGCCCGGCGTTCCACGACCAGCCCGGTTCCGTTCCTCCCGCCCACGGGCGCCACGAGGAAGGAACGCTCCGTTTCGCCGAAGGACACCAGGGGACGGACGTCGCCGGGAAGCCCCCAGCGCTCGCCGATTCGGCTGATCGTGCGAAGAGCTTCGTCGGCGGACCCGTTCAAGCTCTCCACGATCCGGAAAGCGCCCGATTCGTCGCGGGAGAAGACGAAGGCGCCGTCCGCGGCGAGTTGCTCCGCAATCCGCGGGAGAACGCTCACCCCCCCGTTCATCGATTCGTGAAAGACCAGGAAACGGTCCGAGGTGCAGAGGGACTGCTCGACGAAGCGCTCCTCGATCCTCTCGCGCAGCCGGCGGATCTCCTCGCTCTCGCCGCCCGAGTACTCCCGATCGACGAAACGCGCCGCTTTCCGGAGAAGCACCAGAGCGTCCTCGAGTCGATCGGTGCGGGTTTTCAGGCGGGCGAACTCGATCAACACGCGGCAGGAATAGGTGTCCGCGCCGAGACGCCGGAAAATCGCCTCCGCCCGGGAGAGGTCGGAGCGGGCCGTGCCGATGTCGTCGTTCAGCCGGGCCACCGCCGCCGCTTCGAGGAGGGACCGCCCCAGCTCGAAGGGGATCCCCGACGCCTCGAAAATGCTCACGCTGCGGGCGGCGTAGAAAGAAGCCAGCTTCGTCTCTCCGGCCTTCCGTTTCACCATGGCGAGCACGCGGAGGCCGCTCCCGATCAGTCGCTTGTCCCTGATCCCCACCGCCGCCTTCAAGCCGCGTTTCGCGAAAACCGTCGCCTCGTCGAGGCGGCCTCCGGCGATCGCTTCCTCGGCGAGCCGGCGGTTCACCTCGGCGATGTGGTCGTTCCGCTCCGAGATCTCCCGGGCGACTTGCAGGGACTGGTCGAGGAAAGCGCGCGCGGTCCGATGCTGCCCGCGCGAGAAATAGAGCGCTCCGAGTTCCTCATAGGAGGCGGCGATTTCCCGGCGGTACCCGTGGCGTTTGCTGAGACGAAGCGCTTCGAGCAGCGAACGTTTGGCCTCCACCCAACGCCTCTCGTGACGGGCGATTCTCGCCAGCGCCAGCGAGCAGAGCGTGACGCCCAGGGCGTCTTTGACCCCCCGAAACATCTGCAGGCTCTCCTCGATCCTCTCCGTCGCGCCATCCCAATCGCCGGTCTGATACCGGATCAATCCCAGGTTCAGCGACCGGAGGGCGACACCGGCGTAGTTTCCGAGGCGATGATCGATCTCGATCGCCCGGGAAAGCGCGTCGGTGGCGTTCTCCCACTGGCAGAGGTTTTTGCTGGCCACGCCGATGTTGTTATAGGCCTTCGCGATTCCCTCGTCATCGTCGATGCGCCGATAGGTGGCGAGAGAATCGGAGAAGTAGCGGAGGGCTTCCCTGTAGTTACCCTGCCGCAGGAAGATGGAACCGCAGGTCAGTTGGACGAACGCGACCTCGCGGTTCTCCTTGGAGTGGCGCAGCATGTCGAGGGCGCGCAGCGAATAGGCGAGCGCGTCTTGGTGATTCCCGATCCTCCGATTGACCTGACCGCCGAGGGAAAAGATCCGGCCGAGCAGCACCGGTTCTTCTTCCCCTTCGAGAAGACGCTCGGCGCGGGCGACGAGACGAAGGGCCGTTTCCAGGACTCCCAAACCGAGATGGGCTTTCGCGGATTTGTAGCAGATCCGCGCGCGGTGAACGTGGGACGACGAGAACCACTGGCCGTTGTTTTGGATTCTCTCGAACTGGGAGAGGGCGAGTTCGTAGTTGTCCGACGCGAGGTAAATATCGCCGAGGCTTTCGAGGAGACCGTATTCGGCGCGAGCGTCGCCGTCCGCTTCCGCTCTGCGGATGGCTTTCATGACCTGATCGAGACGATCGTCGCCCTGCATGCCCGCCCCCTTGCGCTCCGCGGATTCTCCGACTTCCGTATTCCGTGGGCCACGGTCGACGAGAATCGCGTCGCGTTCGTGTCCTTTAGAGGCCGATTATCCAGGCCTGGTGGAGCAGAACACGCAGAAACACAAACCAGTGATTCACATCGACGGCGGCTTCCGCTGTGTGGGTGCCGGTCGGTGCGTGCAACCCTTCCAAGCCGTCCGGATCGACTTCCATCGGCGTGATCGGACGAGGATCGGGATGCTCGTCCTCCGCGAGGACCCAAGTCGCCGTAAAAGCGACCAGGACGACGAGGAGAAGCAATCGAGCCCATAGCTGCCGAGACATGGTCTCTCCTTTCCGAGGACAGAACGGGTTTATCCGGGGTCCACCCCTTATGATTTCATTATACAGCAACAAGTTGCCCTGTCAAGGGGACGCATGGATCCGGAACGCGCGAAACCGGGGAACGTGGAACCGCTCTCCGGTTCCGCGCCTATGTGCCCGACCGGTCCGGCCGGGGTCCGATCAGTCCTTATCGACTCAAAAACAAAGCGTTAGCAAGATTCCGGGAACACCTCCTAGCTGTGCGTTTTCGCCGCGCCCGGGAAATCGGCTTCCGGACCGGCCGAACCGTTTTCCAAACCGTTCCGGCCGCGTTCTCCGTTGCCCGGGATTACCCTGGCGATCTTCTCCCATCCGGCGTTCACGGCGCAGAGACGCGCAATCACAAAAGCCAGAACAAGATAGACGCCGAGGACCAAAATGATAATCGTCACTTTCATGTCATTTACGCCGCTCTCCTTTCTGTCCGGAAGGTTTCATGTGACGGGGCGGAAGGGTTTCCCCCTCCTCGCTCCGGACTCCGCCCCGGCGCGAAGGAAGGCGCGGGGACGGACCCGTAAGGGCAGGGGGAACCTGCCACCGAATGATCAAGCGGGGAACGCGGACAGCTTCTTCGCGGTTCGATCCCGAAGCTCCCGACCGCGCGCATGAGGCTCCCGCTCTCTCCGCTCAACAAAAGAGGGGACGAGAGGGCGAAACCGATTCGGTCGGAAAAGGGGATGATATTCGAGTGGGCGTCGGCCTTAGTGTCTCTAGTATAGCAGATTCGTTCTCCCATGGCGAGCGGCTTTGGGGAGGTACGGCGAACATGTTACCGGGGAGACCCTTGCGCGCGCTCCCGAAGGAAACGGCGGATCTCCGCGGCCCGCGGGTGAGAGGGCGCAATCTCCAGAAAACGACGGAAATGGCGTTCCGCGCCCGCGCCGTCCCCCGCGGAGAGGAGCGCCGAAGCGAGGTTTCCGTGCACCTCCGGGTCCGCCTCCCTCTCCCCGAGCATGGCATGAAAGAGGGCGATTCCCTCGTCGAGCCGGCCTGCCATACAGAGGAGAACCCCGAGATTCATCCGAACCTGGCGGTTCGCGGGATCCACATCGAGGCTCCGCCGCAAATAGACGATCCCCCCCTCCGGATCCCCCGACCCTCCCAGCAGAAACCCCAGATAGAAGAGGACTTCCGGATCATCCGGCCGCTCGCGCAGAATCGCCTCGTACACCCGGAGCGCCGGATCGGCCCATCCCCTCTCCTCGTACAGTTTCCCCACGCTTCGCAGAAAGAGAAGGCAACGCTCGTCCCGGGACGCCCCCTCCCCCAGGCGAACCTCCAGGGGAGACGGAGGAGGGGCGGACGGACGGTAGACGAGAATCGTCGGACCGGTACCCCCCTCCGGGTCGAATCGCGCGGCCAGGTCGTAGCGTTCCTTCACCAGGCGATAGAAACGATTCTGCGCCGGAAAACGCTCCGGATCGCCCAGGTATCGCTCGTAGATGTCGGCGCTGAGGACGACGTATTCGAACCACTGATAGGGAGTGAATTCGTAGAACCGCTCGGATCGGTCCACGTCGATGGAGAAGGAAGGGAGGGTAACGGCGCGGTACCAGGGGCGGGAGGAGGTCCCATCGAGAAGAAGCTCCCGGATGTCCGCGAAGGAGGAATCCCCCGCGTACCGGTCTCTCGTTTCCGATGTAAAAAGTTGTGGGCCGTACGGCTCCATGAGCACGAGGGCGCCGGCGGGGACGTGCCGTTCCACCCACTCCCGCGCACGCGCACGCGTGTCCCCCCTCCGCCGCGCCGTCTCCTCGGCGGTGATCCTCCGGGCGGGAAGGATCAGGAGCAGGATCGTCGCCGCCACGAGGAGGCGCCTCCGCCCCTTCCCTCCCGAAAAAGCCCTGTCCAACGCCACCGCGGCGAGCAGGGCGAGGGCGGGCGCGGCCGGCAACGGATAGTGCGGCGCCTGCATCCGGGAGAGGGCGAGCAAGAGGAAGAGCAGGAACGGCGCGGGCCAGAAGAGCCGCTCGTCTCCGCGCGGACGCACGGCGGCCAGAACCGCGCCGGCCGCGGCGACCAACGCCAGCGGGGGCTCGAATCCGCCGGTGAAGTGACGCGCCGCGCCGAGGAATCCTCCGGCGACGCCGCCGAAGTGCCCGGCGCGCATGTGGAGCCTCTCCGCGCCGAAATCGCGCAGAAATCCGGGCCAGTCGAGGAGCACGTAAGGACTCGCGAGAAGAAAAGCGGCACCGGCCGTAGTGACGGCCAGAACCGGGACGGCGGCGCTCCCCCTCTCCCGGCGGAGCGCCCATGCCCACACCGGTTGGATTAAAAATACCGCCGCCGGGTACTTGGTCGCCGCGGCGAGCCCCGCCGCCGCGCCCGCGACGATTCCGTCCCTGAGACGGCCTTCCCGCAAATATCGGAGCGACGCCCAGGAGGATAGTGCGACGAAAAAAGTCATCGCCACGTCCACCTCGACGAAGCGCGACTTGTGAACGTGGAGCGCGTGAAGGGCGAGGAAGAGCGCCGCGGGGACGGCGACCCGCGCCCCGCCGATCCGCCATCCGATCAGGAAGAGGAGCGTCACGGTCGCCGATCCGAGAAGGGCCGTGACCGCTCGACCGGTCCCGTAGAAGAGTCCGGGGTGAAGATAATACGCGGCGCGGAACGCCTCCGCGTCGGGGAGCGCGCCTGTGACCTCTCCCCAGGCGCGGATCGCCGCCTGGGCGCCGAACTGCACGTAGAAATACAAAGTCGGATAGTTGAAGAAGCGGGGGTTGAAGTCAAAACCGTCCCGGTCCCAAGCCCAGAACCCCCAGGCTTTCCGGACCACCGTCCCCTCTTCGTAAATATCGGGGAAACCCCAGCCCAAGTCGTGAAAGCGGAGGACCGCCGCGAGGGCTGTCACGGCGAGGCAGAGGAAAACCGGATTCCGGAGAAGACGCTTCAAAGGGACCGCTCCTCGAGAAGGGATGGACACCCCTCCATTCTAGCCGAGCGCCTCCCGCACGTCCAAGGGCGCGCGGTCGAAGACCGGTCCGGCGATGGCGGGCGGGGAAGGGCGGCGCGGCGATGTCCGGGGGAGAGAACGCGGGTTGCGGCCGGGGGATCGGGGAAATCGCGCGGAGAACAGGGGAGGTCGGCGGACCCGCGTCACCTCTTTTCCGAGGCCGCGCCCCCCTGCCCGTCGATCCCCTCGGCGGGGAGCAGATCGAATTCCCTCTTCGCGATCAGGGATCCGCGGGAACCGAGACCGTTCACCGAAGATCCCGGCTCCACGCCGTCCACGCTCTTTTCCCAGCGGGAGTTGATGGCGCACATCTTACCGACGACGATAGCCACCACCACGTAGATGGCCGCAAGTAGGACGAGCCAGATCCAAATCATCCCACTCCCTCCCGGTGAAGGAGCGAATCGCGCTCCTCCTCCAGACGGCGGAAGAATGCTCTCTCTTCCGCCGTCAGATCGCCGGGTTGCGCCCGGCCGGGCGCCCCGCCGTCTCCGCCGGCGGCACGCTCCAAGAAGAGTAGCCGCCGCCCATCGGCGCCGGTCAGGGCGCGCAGAACGAGGAGAACGGGGCGGTCGCCGAACACCGCCCCCAGCGTCTCACGGAACGAAGGGGAGAATCCGGCGGCGATCAAGAAAGGGCGCGGCGGCGCCCCCTCGCGAAGGCCGCGGTCCGGAAAGGCTTCCCGCAGCCATTCGGACCTTTCCCTTAAAAAGGCGATCGCCCTCCCCAAGCGGAGAAAGGCCTCCGATTCGTTCTCGACGGCGATCACCACCGCCGGCGCGCCTCCGCCCTCCACCCCGAGCAGGGGAATCACGTCCCCGCCGGGAAGGGGAACGCGCCGGGAGAGCGATCGAAAACCCTCGCCGAGGAGGGAGGGATTCTCCTCCGCCCAGGCGATCGGATCGATCCTCTCCTCGCCGGCCACGATGAACGTTTCGAATCCCAAAGACTTCTTCCTCAATCATCCCCCTCGACCAGGGGGGCGATACGGCGGAGAAGGGGGTCCACCCCTCTCTCCTTGCGGGACCGCATCCGCCGGAGACCGTCGGCGATGCGCGCGGCGGTGCGATCCGGTCCCTCGGCGTCCCAAACCGCGACGCGCCGATGGAGAAAACGCTCCGCCGCCTCGGCGAGCCGCCGGTGCGCCAGACCGTCCCAGGCGCTCCGTCGGGGGCTCACGGAAAGAAGGGCGGGCATGGTTCCCCGTTCGATGGCGTTCAGGCGTTTCAGAACAAGATAGGCGGCCTTGAGTGAGGGCACCTCGCTGTCGACGAGCAACAGCGATATATCCCCCCGGCAGAGGAGGCGAAGGCCCCGCTCCTCCGGCTCGGCGGAAAGGATCAGGAAGAACACGGCGAGGTCGCTCTCGGCGCGCAGGCGGTCGAGAAGCGCGGGGCCGTCCAGGCCGGTACCGTTTCCGCCGCGGAGGCGGTACGCCTCTCCGTCGAAATCGGCGAGCAGGGAGGAGACTCCCTCTCGATCCAGGCAGCGGCGGATCGATTCGACGGCGACTTCCCCGCCGTTTCCCGCTCCGTTCAGGACGGGGACGAATGCGACCGGCGCCGGCGGGGATTCCCCCCCCTCCGCCGCCGCCCCGCTTTCGGAGAAGTAGATACGCGAGAGCCGTTCCATCCGGCCCCTCCGTCCGCCGTCCTTCGCGTCGGCGTTCGTCTCCCCCGTCATCCGACCTCTTCGATTTGGACCACCGAATTCCGGAACCCCTCGGCGCCGAAATCGTGGTCTTCGTTCTCCGGGTCCTCGATCCAAGCCCCGTCCACGATGAACCGGTATTGGTGGCGCCCCTCCGGAATCCTCGCACGAAGAATCCACACGCCGCTGATCGGGTCCTGCGTCATCACGCCTTCATCCGGATTCCAACCGTTCCATTCGCCCGCCACCCGCACCTCTCGCGCGTGCGGAGCCTCGAGACGAAAAATCACCTCGTCGCCGCGCACCGCGGGGCCGAAAAGCTTCTCCTCCCAAACAGGCAGGTCCTCCACCTCCACCACCGGCGTGCTCTCCAGGATCTCCGTGGCGAGGGCGAGGTAATCGTGATGGACCTTGCTGTGGGTGTGGGTGCGCCCCACGGGAAGACCACGGGCGGCGGCGTCCTTGACGATCACCGACTGCCGGATCGACGTCTCGAGGAGGCGGTCCATGAACCGGTCCTGCAATTCGCGCTGGAACCGCCGGGCATAGCGGGTGCGCCCGTCGTATACGTTCGCCAGGGCGCGGCAGAGGATCCGCCGCCCCGTGTTGCGTTCCACCATCTCCACCGTGTCGAGCAGCCGCTCCAATCCTTGCAGGGAGAAGCTGGAACTTTCGATCGGAATGATCGCCTCGTCCGAGGCGACCAGGGCGTTGATGGTCAGAAAACCGAGGTTGGGCGGGCAGTCGATGACGACCCGGTCGTATGTCCGGGTCGCCGTGGAGAGCGCGATCTGCAGCCGTTTCTCCCGCTCGGGTTCCCCGGCGAGTTCCTGTTCGAGCGAGGCGAGGGCCAGATTGGCCGGCGCCAAGTCCAGGTTGTCCGAGAAGGGAAGAAGCACTTCCGGCAAGCGCCGCCCGGGCCTCGTCAGCGTGTCGCGGATCGTGCGGTCCAGCAGATCCGTGTCATAGCCGTACGCGAGAGAGGAATGGCCCTGAGGATCCATGTCGACGAGAAGCACGGAGAGATTCAGCTCGGCGAACGCCCAGGCGAGGTTGACCGCCGTCGTCGTCTTGCCGCATCCCCCCTTCTGATTGGCGATACAGATAACGTTCATCCCTGCCTCCTCCACGGCGAGTCACAGGATCGAACCGCCCGAAATCGCGCCCCTGCCGGGCAAGAAAAAACGGGGAAAGAGATACCCGCACCCCCATCCCCGGTTATCCGGCCCGAAAGGCCGTTCCCGAGCGGAGACCGAGCATGTGCGCCTCCCTCCGCCGTCGATTCCCCGGTCCATTCACAACGCAACTTGCGTCACGCCAAACTATTAACACGCAATCACGAAAGTCAAGCAAAAAACGCTCCGGGGAGCGCCTCCTAATCGCTTATGACATGAACTAAATGAACCGAAAGCCGCGCGATGGCGCCTCCTCCTTGACGGAGCCGCGCCGAGGGGATAGCCTCGCTTCGGGAGGAATCGAGGGAGATGGAGCCTCTACACCTGCTCGCCGTGGCCGCCCATCCGGACGACGCGGAGCTTCTCATGGGAGGGGCGCTCGCCGCGGCGGCATTCGACGGCATGCGCGCCGGCGTGATCGACCTCGCCGCCGGGGAGTCGGGAACGCGGGGGAGCGCCTCCTCGCGGGCGAAGGAGGCGGAGGAGGCCGCGGCGATTCTGGGCCTCGTCCACAGGGAAAATCTCGGTCTTCCGGACGGAGGAATCGAAGCGGACCGGGAAAGCCGCATGCGTTTGGCGGAGAGGATCCGAGCCCTTCGACCGGACACGCTGCTGATCCAGCACCGCGGCGGCCGCAACCCGGATCATCACGCCGCCGCGGATCTTTCCCGCGCGGCGGCGTACTCCGCCGGCCTGGCCCGTCTCGGGAGCGGCGCCCCTCACAGGCCCCGCCGCATTCTGGAGGCGGTCTCCTTTCAGAACGTCCCCCCGAACCTCTTGTTGGACATCACCGGCGTTTTCGAAACGAAAATGCGGGCGATCCGCGCCTACCGCTCTCAGTTCGAAGGAGCTCTCGAGGCGGGGGACATCCTTTCCAACGGAAAAGACGACCTGTTCGAGCAGATCACCTTCCGTTGCCGCGCATACGGCGCCCTCGTTCAGGTCCCCTTCGGCGAGCCCTACCGCACGGAAAGCCCCCTTCTCGTCCGCACTCTTCTCGCCGTCGAGGGGCGGTCTCTATAAGCAAGCGGTGCTCCCAGCCTCTCCCGCAAGCGGGAGAGGAATGCACTCCGTGCCCCGAAGGGAGACCGGGGATGGAAGGAAAGGCACCCTCACCCTAAACCTCACCCGCTATCCTCTCCGCCTCCTCTTCGGACGGACGGCGTGATCCTTCGAGGAGAAGGGGCGGGCGACCTCCCTTCCGCCGCCGGGCTCCCTCTCGGGGCCGTCTCGACTCGC
>JAFGGD010000027.1 GCA_016930695.1 Candidatus Eisenbacteria bacterium | reverse complement strand
CCCACCTCCGCCCGCCCCGATAAGCTCGACAGATTCATTTCTCCCCTCGACGGAGGCGGGCTCCGGTGGGTGCCCGGCGAGTCGAGAGGGCCCCGAGAGGGAGCCCGGCGGCGGAAGGGAGGGCCGCCCCCCGCCCCTCCTCCTCGAAGGATCACGCCGTCCGTCCGAAGAGGAGGCGGAGGGGATGGCGGGGGAGGGTTAAGGTGAGGGTGCCTTTCCTTCCACCCCCGGCCCTCCCTTCGGAGCACGGTCCGGATACTCCCCCCCTTCGCGCTTCGGCGCTCCTGGATTTTCCCGCCGACCCGCCTCCCTCTACCTTCTTTCGGTGGAACCGGTTGCAAGGCTTTAGGAGTACAAAAAGGGGCGATTTTCCTTGACACTTTCCCGGGAGGACACGTACGGTTTGTGAGACTTCGATGATGCCAACCGTCTCGAGTTCGCGAGACCGTTTCCCACACAGGTACTCGGGTAAGGAGTAATCATGCGTCAGTTCGGTCGTCTCCCGATTCTGGTGTTCCTTTTATCGATGATAGTCGTTTCCCTGGCCTGCATGGCCAACCCGCACTTCGTCGGCGGCAAGAACTACATCAAACAAGAAGTGTGGGACAAAGCGATCGTCGAGTTGGAGATGGCGACGAGCGCGCAGCCCCAAAACGCCGAGGCCTGGTACTACCTCGGCTGGGCTTACGGTGAGACGGGAGATTTCGCCAAGGCGAGCGGCGCCTTCACCAAGTCCAAGGAGATCTCGGACCAGTTCGCCGACCAGGTGGACACAAAAGTCCAAGATTTCTGGGTCGACCTCGCCGCCCGCGGACAGGACCTGGCGAAGGGGGGACAGTACGAGGCGGCGGCGGAGAAGTTCGAGAATGCCCTCTATCTGAGGCCGGAACACGTGGGGACCTATATCTTCACGGCCGACCTCTACGCCGGCATGGGGGACGTGGAAAAGGCGGCGGAGAAATACGAAAAGGCGCTCGAGATCCAGCCGGACAACGACACGACCTTGACCAACTACGCCAAGCTCCTCGAAGAGAACGGTCTCGACTCCCGGGCGCTCCCGCTTTTCGAGAAGCTTCACGCCTCCCGTCCGGACGACGCGAACCTGGCCCACCACCTGGCCGATCTCTACGGGCGCACCGGCCAGGAGGAGAAGGAAATCGATCTTTACCGGGAGTTGGGCGATCCCACTCCGTTGATGGGACGCGCCTACGACGCCTTCGCGGCGGAGCGTTACGAGGAAGCGTACGACCAATACCACAAAGCGATGGAAGTGGCCCCTCCGGGTTCGGACTCGTATTTCGACGCCGCCTACAACGCCATGGTTTCGGCCTATCGGGCCAAACGATACGAGGACGCGATCGCCCTCGGCGAGAAGCTGACACAGGAGAAGCCGGAGGAATCCCAGTACTGGCGCCTTCTCGGCAACAGCTACTCCCGGGTGAAGAGGACCGCGGACTCTTTAAACGCCTTGAAGAAGGCACAGGACCTGGAGACCGGGAAGTAGCTTTTCGCTTGACAGAAAATGGCTCCTTCCCTAGACTTGGGGAGACCTTGAGGGCATCCAGCCCCCGGTGTCTTCTTGCTGACTCAATCTTCTCCGAATGAGCTAGCCGAACGATCGCGTGATCCTAATACCAGTCGGGATCCGAACTCGTAGAAGGCAGGAAGGTCCTTCCGCCAGCAGTTGATCCGAAGAAAAGGGTAAAATAAGCCCCCGCGGGGAGTCGCCCCGCGAAGCGAGGTGATCCGGTGGATCTTGCCGAAATGAAACACAAAACGGTGTCCGAGCTTCTCGAGTTCGCCCAGGACCTGAAGCTGACCGGCACCAGCGGCCTCCGGAAGCAGGAGCTCATCTTCAAGATCCTGGGCGCCCAAACCGAAAAGAACGGGCTCATTTTCGGCCAGGGCGTTCTGGAGATACTCCCGGAGGGATACGGGTTTCTCCGGTCGCCGGAGTATAACTATCTGCCCGGCCCGGACGATATCTACGTCTCGCCCTCCCAGATCAAGCGTTTCGATCTGCGTACCGGCGACACCATCTCCGGACAGGTTCGCCCGCCCAAGGAGAGCGAGCGTTATTTCGCCCTGCTCCGCGTCGAAGCGATCAACATGGAGAACCCGGAGGCGGCGAAGCAGAAGGTCAACTTCGACAGCCTGACCCCCCTCCATCCGAACGAGCGTTTCTCACTCGAGCACGACCCGAAACAGATCAGCACGCGGATCGTGGATCTCCTCTGTCCGATCGGCAAGGGACAGCGGGGGCTGATCGTTTCGCCCCCCAAAAGCGGCAAGACCGTTCTCCTCCAGCAGATCGCCAACGCCATCACCGCCAACACCCCCGAGGTGCTCCTCATCGTCCTTCTGATCGACGAACGTCCCGAGGAGGTCACCGACATGGAGCGCTCCGTCAAGGGGGAGGTGATCAGCTCCACCTTCGACGAGCCGGCGGTGCGGCACGTGCAGGTGGCGGAGATGGTGATCGAAAAAGCGCGGCGCCTGGTGGAGCACGGCAGGGACGTGGTCATCTTGCTCGATTCGATCACCCGTCTGGCGCGGGCTCACAACACGGTGGTCCCCCACAGCGGTAAGATCCTTTCCGGCGGCGTCGACTCCAACGCCCTGCAGCGACCCAAACGTTTCTTCGGCGCGGCCCGGAACATCGAGTTCGGCGGCAGCCTGACCATCGTCGCCACCGCATTGATCGAGACCGGAAGCCGTATGGACGACGTGATTTTCGAGGAGTTCAAGGGGACCGGCAACATGGAGTTGGTGCTGGACCGCAAGCTCTCCGACCGGCGCGTGTTCCCCGCTATCGATATCAACCGGTCCGGAACCCGGAAAGAAGAGCTTTTAATGAAGCCGGACGTCTTGAACCGGATCTGGATTCTTCGTAAATTCTTGAGTGAGCGGAACCCCCTGGAGGCCATGGAGTTCCTGGTGGAACGGCTGATGAAGACCAAATCGAACAAGCAGTTCCTCGAGTCGATGAATCAATAACCCGGGCCCATCGGGGGAGAGGCTCCCGCCGGGAGCCCGGGTCGGGAGACCGAAACGGTGAAGAAAGACATCCATCCCAAGTACCACGACACGACGATCAGTTGCGTGTGCGGCAACGTGATCCAGACCGGTTCCACCGTGGAGAACCTGAAGATCGAAATCTGCTCGAACTGCCACCCCTTCTTTACGGGGAAGCAGAAGCTCGTCGACACGGCGGGCCGGGTCGAACGGTATCGCCGGAAATACGGCCTGGAAAAGAAGGAAGAGAGCGCCGACAGCTAGCGGGACGGCGTCGCAGAAAACCGGTCGGGGGCGCGCCCGCCCCCGACCCGCTTTTTTAGGGGTGGAACGGTTTCCCCGACCGCGGCGCCCCGCGACGTTCCACGCCGCGCGGCGCGGAGAGAAGGGTCCCGGATATGGCATCGGACAGGGAACGGATCTGCGCCGAACGCCTCGGCAAGACCATGTTCAACAAGATCGGCGGCCAGGCGGTCATCGAGGGAGTGATGATGCGCGCGCCGGGCCGGGTGGCCACGGCGGTCCGCCGTCCGGACGGCACGATCACGGTCCGCGCGCGCGACTACCGCTCCGTGGTCGAGCGTTTTCCCTTTCTCCGCTTGCCGGTGCTCCGCGGCGCGGTGGCCCTCTTCGAGTCCCTCGCCCTCGGCGTGGGAGCGCTGATGTTCTCCGCGGAGGAAGCGGCGGAGGAAGAGGAGAAGAAGGGAGACGCCTCGGCGGGGAAGGAACCGGCCGAGGGGAAGGGGAAGAAGGGGGGCGGCGGTTTCTCCTTCGCCCTGTACGGCACGCTGGCGCTCTCCCTCCTCCTGGGCCTCGCCTTCTTCTTTTATCTTCCTCTGATGCTGACCGAATGGATCGGTGTGAAAGGCGGCTTCCTCTTCAACCTGATCGATGGGGCGATCCGCCTTCTCTTCCTGTTTTTTTACATCTTCGCCATCAGTCGCTGGAAGGAGATGCGCCGCGTTCTCGCCTACCACGGCGCGGAGCACAAATCGATTTTCAATCTCGAGTCGGGAACGGAACTCTCCGTGGCGAACGCACAGCGGTTCACCACCCTCCACCCACGATGCGGCACCAGTTTTCTGCTCATCGTGGCCCTGACCAGCGTGTTCGTCTTTCTCTTCCTCGGTCGCCCCGAGTCGATCGGCGAGCGATTCGTCCGGCTCGCCTTCGTCCCGGTGATCGCCGGCCTCTCCTACGAGGTCCTCAAGCTCACCGGGCGCTGGGCGGACCGTCCCTGGATGGCGCCGCTCGTGAAACCGGGCCTTTTCCTGCAGACGATGACCACCGTCGAGCCGGAGGACGATCAGGTCGAGGTCGGTCTCGCGGCTTTGCGGGCCGCGCTGGGCGAACGCCTGGAGAGGCGTGAGGAGTTGTTCCACGATGTTGGATAAGCTGCGCCGGATACGGGAGAAATACGACCGATTGACCGAGAGCCTCGCCGATCCGGAGGTGATGGGCCACCCGAAGCGGATGGCCGAGATCGGACGGGAGAGGGGAAGGCTCGAGACGATTCTGAACGCGGGGCGGCGCTACGAGGAACTCTGCGCGCGCAAGGCGGAGGCGGAGGAGATCCTCGAGGCGGGGGGCGACTCGGACCTGGCGGAACTCGCGCGGGCCGATCTGGAAGAGGTGGAAGAGGAGTTCCCGCAGGCGGAGGATACGCTCCGGCTGCAGCTCCTCCCGCGCGACGAGCGCGACCACCGGAACGTGATCGTCGAGATCCGCGCCGGCACCGGGGGGGACGAGGCGTCCCTCTTCGCCGGCGACCTCTATCGCATGTACCACCGATTCGCCGAGGAGCGCTCCTGGAAGCTCCAGGTGCTCGAGTCGAATCCGACCGAGCTGGGCGGCTTCAAGGAAATCGTCTTCCGCCTGGAGGGCGAGGACGCTTATCGTCTCTTCAAGTACGAGAGCGGCGTGCACCGGGTCCAACGCGTCCCCGAGACCGAATCGAGCGGGCGGATCCATACGTCCGCGGCCACGGTGGCGGTCCTCCCCGAGGCGGAAGAGGTGGACATCCGTATCGATCCGGGCGACCTGAAGTTCGACGTGATGCGCGCCTCCGGCCCCGGCGGACAGAGCGTGAACACCACGGACTCGGCGGTTCGTGTCACCCACGTGCCGACGGGTATCGTGGTGCGTTGCCAGGACGAAAAGTCGCAGCATAAGAACAAGGCTCGGGCGCTGCAAATCCTCCGGGCGCGTCTCTATGACCGAAAGGTGGAGGCGGAGCACAACGAGCGCGCCGCGGCCCGCCGGTCCCAGGTGGGGAGCGGTGACCGGAGCGCGAAGATTCGGACATACAACTTTCCTCAGGGGCGCGTGACCGATCATCGAATCGGATTGACCCTCCACAAGCTCGATCGTATTCTGGACGGCGACCTGAACGAGCTGTTGGACGCCCTCCTGCGCGCCTCCCAGGAAGAGCAGCTCCGCGCCGAGTCGAACTAGACCGGATAGTGCGCGAAGTCCCGTCGCGAGGTTTCGGATCGCGCGACGGGAGGCCGGCCGAGCCGATCGTTTCGGCCGCGTCGCTCCGCTCGAGTCCGAATCATGCGGAGGGGATACCGCGCAATTCGCCAGCGGGAACCACGGTAGATAGCCCGTGCTTATTCCAATCTTCGATCGGGCGCCCTCCCCTCGGCGTCCATTGGGGAAGGGAGCCGCACCGCCAGCCATGAGCGACGGAACCCGAACCTGGACGGTGGTCGCCCTCCTGAAGACCACCTCGGATTATTTCCGCGAGAAGGGGGCGGCCAGCCCCCGCGTCGACGCCGAGCTTCTTCTCGCCCACCTCCTCGGCGGGCGCCGCATCGATCTCTACCTACAGCACGATCGCCCGGTGAACGGCGACGAACTCGCCCGTTTCCGTGAAATGGTCCGCCGGCGCGCCTCCGGGAAACCGGTGCAGAGGATCACGGGCGGCGCCGAGTTCTACTCCATCCCCTTCCGCGTGCATGACGGCGTTTTCATCCCCCGGCCGGAGACGGAACTGCTTGTGGACCGCGGGATCGAGTTTCTCCGCGACGAGGGGGGGGAAGCCCCCTTCGCCGTCGACGCCGGAACCGGGAGCGGCGTGATCGCCGTCTCCCTGGCGAAGAGGATCCCGCGCCTCCGCGTGGAGGCGACGGACCGCTCCCCCGAGGCGGTTCTCTGCGCCAGGGAGAACGCACGCCTCGCCGGCGTGGAGGAGCGGGTGGACGTGATCGAGACGGACCTCGCGGCGCATCTGGAGCGTCTCGGCGCCGCGGCGGACCTGGTCCTCTCCAATCCGCCCTACGTGACCACCGCGGAGATGGCCGAACTGCCGCGGGAGGTCGGCGAACACGACCCGAGCGGGGCGCTGCACGGGGGAGAAGACGGCCTGCTCGCGATCCGCCCCTTGATCGCCGCCGCCGCCGTCGCGCTCCGGCCGGGCGGATTGCTCGTGTTCGAGGCGAGCGACGCCACCGCGGCGGGCGCGGTCGCCGCCGTCGAGGAGACCGGGCTCTACGAAAGCGCGCGGGTGGGACGGGATCTGGCCGGTCGCCTCCGGGTGGTTGAGGCGCGAAGAATCGGCGCCGCGCCCCCCGTCCGGCAGGAGGAGGATCGATGAGCATCACCCGCGTGATCGGCACCGCCGGCCACATCGACCACGGCAAGACGGCGCTCGTGCGGGCTCTCACCGGAGTGGACACGGACCGGCTCAAGGAGGAGAAGGAGCGGAGGATCTCCATCGATCTCGGTTTCGCGCCTCTGAATCTTCCCGGGGGCGTCCGGGCGGGGGTGGTGGACGTGCCCGGCCACGAACGGTTCGTCAAGAACATGCTCGCCGGCGTGGGGGGGATCGACGCGGTCCTCTTCACCGTCGCCGCCGACGAAGGGGTGATGCCCCAAACGGTGGAGCACCTGGAGATCCTTCATTACCTGGACGTCCGCGCCGGCCTTGTGGCGCTCACCAAGAAGGACCTGGTGGACGAGGAGATGCTCGAGCTTGTCCGTGAGGAGGTGGAGGAGGCCTTCCATGGAACCGCTCTGGAGGACGCGCCGATTCTGGCGGTCTCCTCGGTGACCGGCGAGGGGGTGGCGGAGCTGGCGGAGAGGCTCGCCGCGATCCTCCGGGAGGCGCCCGAGCGGCCCGCGCCGGACTGGTTCCGCCTTCCCGTGGACCGGGTCTTCTCCTCCCGCGGTTTCGGCACGGTGGTGACCGGCACGGTCTGGTCGGGGACGGTACGGGTCGGGGACCGTCTCGACCTTCTCCCCTCGGGCAAGGAAGTTCGTGTGCGAAAGGTCGAGGTTTTCAGCGAAGAGGTGGAGGAGGCGCGGGCCGGCCAGCGGTCGGCGCTCGCCCTGCACGGCGTATCCCGGGAAGAAGTGGCGCGGGGGGACACGCTCGCCGCGCCCGGCGTCCTCACCCCCACCCACATGGTGGACGGACGGGTCCGGCTCTCCGAGCAGGGGCGCGGCCTCCGGCACCGGCAGCGGGTGCGGTTCCACCACGGCGCGGCGGAGGTGCTCGGCCGTGTGGCGCTGATCGAAAAGGAGGATCTCGACGCGGGCGGGGCGGGGCTGATTCAGCTGCGGCTCGAGTCGCCCGTGGTCCTCACCCGCGGGGACCGGTTCATCCTCCGCACCTATTCGCCGGCGCGGACCCTCGGCGGCGGGACCGTGCTCGACCCGAGCCCGACCAAGCACCGGCGGAGCCGGAAGGAGGAGGACCTCGCCTTTCTCCGGGTCGCCGAGAGCGGCGACCGGTCCGAGATGGTGCGCGCCCTGCTCGCCGCCGGACCCCGCGCGGCGGCCACGCCGGCGGAGATCGCGGCGCGCCTGCAGATCCCCGAGGAGGAGGTGCGCGAGGCGCTCCGGCCGCTGGAAGAGCGGGAGGAGGCCCGTTCCGTCGCCGGGATGGTGGTCCTCGCCGGGGTGCTCGACGAATTGGCCGCCGAGGCGGAGGAAAGGGTCCGCGACGCCGGTTCGGGCGGCGGGCTGAAGGCGGGCATTCCCCGGGAGGAAGTGCGCAAGAATCTCTCTCGGCGGGTGGAGATTCCCCTTTTCCAGATCATCCTGGATCGCCTGGTCGAGCGGAAGAAGGTGAGCCTTCGCGGGGACTCGCTCTTTCCAGGCGGCGGGGAACTCCCGGAGCGGGTGGAGCGGGAGGCGCGCCGCCTCGAGGCGCTTCTCGACGAAAGCGGCGCCGCGCCCCCCTCGCCGGCGGATCTCGCCGGCCGACTCGGTTTGGATACGAAACATTTTACCGCGCTCGTCGACTCGTTGGTCCGCGTGGACCGCGTCCGGCGGGTCGCCTCGAACCTGATTTACCGCACCGCCGAAATCGATCGTCTCCGAGAGGCGGCGGTCCGCCTTCTCCGCGAGCGGGGGAGCATGGGCGTGACCGACTTCAAGGACGAGACGGGACTCTCCCGCAAGTTCGCCGTCCCTCTACTGGAGCTTTTCGATCAGGAGAGGATCACGCGGAGAGAGGGAGACCGGCGCGTACCCGGTTCCGCCTTCCCGGCGGAAAAGGAGGAGGAGGGGGGATGATCGATCTCCGAAGCGACACGGTGACCCGGCCGACGCCGGAGATGCGCGAGCGAATCGCCCGCGCCGAGGTGGGGGACGACGTCTTCGGCGAGGACCCGGCGGTGAACCTCCTGCAGGAGCGGACCGCGGAGTTGCTCGGGAAGGAGGCGGCGCTCTTCGTGGCGAGCGGAACGATGGGGAACGTGGCGGCGGTGCGCGCCCACACCCGTCACGGCGACGAGGTGATCCTCGACACGGAGGCGCACATCGTCCATTACGAGGCGGGTTCCGCCGCGGCGGTCAGCGGCGTCCAGTTTTGGACCGTCCCCGGACGCGCGGGGGCGTTCACCGCGCGCGACGTGGGAAAGAGGGTGCGGCCCGACGACGTGCACGCGGCCCCCACCACGCTGATCTGCATGGAGAACACGCACAACCGGGCGGGGGGGACCGTGTTCCCCATCGAGGAGATGGAGGGGATCGGCGCTTTCGCGCGGGAGCGGGGGATCCGTACCCACCTGGACGGGGCGCGGCTCTGGAACGCGGCGGTCGCCTCCGGCGTCCCCGAGGCGCGCTGGGCCGCCGCCGTCGATTCGGTCACGGTCTGCCTTTCCAAGGGGCTCGGCGCGCCGGTCGGTTCGGTGCTCGCCGGGAGCGCGGATTTCATCCGGCGGGCGCGCCGGGTCCGCAAGATGCTCGGAGGCGGCATGCGCCAGGCGGGCGTTCTCGCCGCCGCCGGCCTGTACGCGCTGGAGCATCACCGGGAACGTCTCGCCGACGACCACGCGCACGCCCGCCTCCTCGCGGAAACGCTCAATCGGATCCCGGGCTTCTCCGTGGAGATGGACCGCGTGCAAACGAACATCATCTACGCCGACGTGTCGGAACACCGCTGGAGCGAAGCGGAGATCGTTCGTCGAATGGCGGAGAAGGAGGTGCTCTTCCTCTCCCTCGGCGCCGGGAGGATCCGGCTGGTGACCCACCTGGACGTCTCGCGCGGCGCCGCGGAAGAGGCGGCGGGCCGCCTGGAGGAGGTCCTCGTTTGAGAGCCCGGCCGCGCCGCCGCCGGAGGGAGGATCGATGAAACGGGGAACGCTCTACCTGGTCGGCACCCCCATCGGTAACATGGGGGACCTCTCCCGGCGGGCGGAGGAGGTGCTCCGCACCGTCGACCGGATCGCCGCCGAGGACACGCGGCGGACCGGCGCCCTCCTGGAAAGGATCGGTTCCCGCGTTCCCGCGTTATCGTTTTATGCGCGAAACGAAGAGCGTCGCGTCCCGGAGCTGCTCCGCCTGCTCCTCGAAGGCCGATCGGTGGCGGTCGTCTCCGACGCCGGAAACCCGGGGATCGCCGATCCCGCCGAGCGCCTGGTTCGCGCCGCCCTGGAGGAGGGGATCGAGGTGGTCCCCGTCCCCGGCCCGAGCGCCTTCCTCGCCGCGCTGGTCGCCTCGGGTCTTTCGACGCGGCGGTTCCGCTTCGAGGGGTTCCTCCCCTCGCGCGAGGGGCCTCGTCTGGACCGGCTCCGCGTTCTCGCCGCCGAGGAGGGAACCCTCGTCTTCTACGAATCCCCCCGGCGGATCCGCCGCCTGTTGGAGGAGATCGCAGGCGCCATGGGGGAGAGGCGGGTGGTTCTCGCGCGGGAGTTGACCAAGAAATTCGAGGAGTTCCTGCGCGGGACCGCGTCGGAGCTGGCCGCGGGGTTCGACGAACGGCCGCCCCGCGGGGAGTTCGTGGTGCTCGTCGAAGGGGCGAAGGGGGGGGAGAGGCTCCCGCGGGAGAGGGTTCTCGACCTGGTTCGCGAGGAGACCGCCGCCGGCGCCTCTCTCCGGGACGCGGTGCGCGCCGCCGCGAGCACCGCCGGATGGAAGGAGCAGGAAGTGTACCGACTCCTCCGCGGGGGCGACCGCGAGGAGCCGGAGTCGCCCGGCGGCGGAAGCGGCGATCTTCCAGGTACTTGACAGCCCCCGTCGCCGTTGATAGCATTCCAATCTGCGAGATCCCGGAACCCGCCCGAGGGGAGGAACCGCCGTGTGCGCCATGCTCAGTCCGGACCGCAAGGAGTGGGTCCGCTCGCTCCTCCACCCCCTGGTCCGCCTTTGCGGACAACTCCGCATCCAGCCGAACGCGCTCTCGGTGACGGGGCTCGTTCTCGCGGCTCTCTCCGGCCTGGTGATCGCCGACGGGCACCCGCGGTTCGGCGCGATCCTCTTTCTCATGGGCGGTCTCTTCGACATGCTCGACGGTTCGGTGGCGCGCGCCGCCGGCACCGGATCCCCCTTCGGCGCCTTTCTCGATTCGACGCTGGACCGTTACGCGGAGATCTTCGTTTACCTCGGTCTCGCCTACTGGATGCGGCACGACGCCCTTTTCCTGCTCCCCTTCGTGGTGATCAGCGGCTCCCTCATGGTGAGCTACACGCGGGCCCGCGTCGAGGGCCTCGGCGGCGCCTGCGCCGTGGGGCTGCTGGAACGACCGGAGAGGATCGTGATTCTCTTCCTCGGCCTGCTGCTGGGCGGATGGCTGCTCGATCTGGCGCTCCTCCTGCTGGCGGTCGGCTCCCACTACACCGCCTTCCAGAGGATGCGCCACGCCCGGAAAGTGCTCTGATCCGGGATCCCGAAGGAAACCGGAACCGGCGCCGCGCCGTCTTCCCGGATGGGGTGCGGCCCGGCGCGCGCCCGGGCGAATCGAAGCGACATAAAATGAACTCATAGCGGGCCACGGGGTCCGCGCCGGAGGAAGACCATGGCCGACGCGATCGACCACAGGATTTACGGCGACGACATGCAACTGGTGGAGGTGGAGTTGGACCCCGGCGAGGGAATCCGCGCCGAGGCGGGGGCGATGGCCTACATGGAGGACGGCATCGAGATGCAGACCTCCACCGGCGGAGGCCTCTTCAAGGGCTTCAAGAGAATCGTCACCGGCGAGAGCTTCTTTATCACGACCTTCCTTTGCGTCGGACGGAAGAAAGCGTGCGTCGGATTCAGCGCTCCCTATCCCGGGAAGATCATCCCCCTGCGGATGGACGAACTCGGCGGCAATTTCCTCTGCCAGAAGGACTCCTTCCTCTGCGCCGCCCGGGGGATCGAGATCGAGGTCGCCTTCACCAAGAAAATCGGCGCCGGTCTGTTCGGGGGTGAAGGTTTCATCCTGCAAAGGCTGGTCGGCGACGGTATGGCTTTCGTTCACGCGGGCGGAACCATCATCGAGCGGCATCTCGGGGCGGGGGAGACGATCCGGGTCGACACCGGCTGCCTGGTCGCCTTCGCCCCTTCCGTGGACTACGACATCCAATTCGTGGGCGGCTTCAAGAACGCCCTCTTCGGCGGCGAGGGGATCTTCCTCGCCAAGATGACCGGCCCCGGCCTCGTCTATCTGCAGTCCCTTCCCTTCTCCCGCCTTTCCGACCGGATCCTCGCCGCGGCGCAGCATCGCGGTCTCCGGGGGAAGGGGGAACAGCGTGGAATCGGCGGGATCGGCGGCGATATTCTCGGAAACCTCCTCGGCGGCGACTAGCGGGGGGCTTCCCGCCGGCGGAGCGCCGGACGCCCGGTTCGGCTGGTCCGGGGGCGGGAAATGTGCTAAACCTAAGAAAACGAACCGCCGGGAACACCGAATGATCGTCCGGTGTGCTCTTTCGTAGACGGCGGCCTCGCCCGCCCCCACGACGGAACGCCCGAGGGTCTCTCGCGAGAAAGGATCCCATCATGTCCGAACGATACCGCCGCCCGGTCCTCTGGGTCGCGATCGCTCTTTTCCTTGCGGTGCTCGTCGCCGTGGAGCGCACCCCCGCCGGCGACACCAACGCCTACCGCCAGCTCCAACGTTTCAGCGAGGTGCTGAACCGGGTCCAATCGGATTACGTGGACGACACGGAAATGGAGGAGCTGATCGACGCGGCGATCCGGGGGATGCTGGAGAGCTTGGATCCGCACACCCAGTTCCTGGACATTTCCCAGTACAGGGATCTGATGACCAGCACCGCCGGCAGCTTCGGCGGCCTCGGAATCCATATCGCGATCCGGGACGGCGTGCTGACGGTGATCGCTCCGATCGAAGGAACCCCCGCGGCGCGGATGGGGATCCAGGGGGGCGATCAAATCCTTTATATCGAAGAGGAATCGACCGAAGGGTTCACCGCGGACGACGCCGTGAACCGCCTTCGCGGCCCCGAGGGAACCCAGGTCACCATCAAAATCCGGCGCGAGGGGGTGCCGGACCTGATCGAGTACGCCATCACCCGCGACATCATCAAGCTCGACTCGGTCCCCTATACCTTCGTGACCGACGACCGCATCGGCTACATGAGCGTCACCCAATTCTCCAAATCCACGAGCCACGAGATGGAGAGCGCGCTACGCGATCTCGAATCGTCGGGGATCCGCGGTCTCGTGATCGACCTCCGCTCCAACCCGGGCGGGCTCCTGGACCAGGCCGTCGAGGTTTCGGACCTTCTTCTCGACGACGGCCAGTTGATCACCTACACCCAGGGGCGCCGGAAGAACGCCAACAGCCGCTTCGTAGACCACAAGAACACGGAACACGGCGGCTATCCCATCGTGGTGCTGGTGAACCAGTACTCGGCGAGCGCTTCGGAGATCGTCTCCGGGGCGGTGCAGGACTGGGACCGCGGCTTGGTGGTGGGGAAGACCACCTTCGGCAAGGGATCGGTGCAGTCGGTGATTCCGCTGGACGGTGAGACGGGCCTCAAGCTGACCACCGCGAAGTACTACACCCCCAGCGGGCGCTGCATCCACCGTCCCGAACTCGCCTCGCAGAGGCGCCTCCGGGAAATCCCGCAGGAGGGCGAAGAGAACGAGGAGGTCTACTACACCCATGCCGGTCGCCCCGTCTACGGCGGCGGCGGGATCACGCCGGACATCGAGATCGAGCAGCGCAAGATGGCGCCGGTGGAGGCGGCGGCGGAGCGCAGGGGCTACTTCTTCAATTTCGCCGTCGAGTACTTCCCCTACCACACCATCGAGGAGGGATGGACGCCGGACGAGGAAACGCTTCGGTCCTTCCGCGATTACCTCGACCAGAAGGAGGTGGAGTACACCGAGGAGGAATGGGAGGAGAGCCTGGAATACGTCAAGAACGGCATCCGCCGCGAGATCTACCGGAAGGCTTTCGGCGACCGCGCCGCCTTCCTCGTCACGGTGGAGACGGACGAGCAGCTCCAGAGCACCTTCGATCTCTTCCGGGAAGCGGGGACCATGGACGGCCTCTTCGCTCTCTCCGAGTCGATCCGTCTCCAGAAGGAGAAAGAGGAGACCGTCGCCGGCGCGGCGGGAGATTCCTCCTCCTCCGACGGTCTGACGGCCCGCCGGGAGCAGGGGGTCGACGCGGAATGACCCGGGTTCCCCCGGTGTCGGCGGCATGAAGATCGGCGGTCTGGATCTGGAGGCGGGGGCGCTTCTCGCCCCTCTTTGCGGAATCACCACTCCCTCCTTCCGGGTCCTCTGCCGCCGTTTCGGGGCGGCGGCCGTCTATTCGGAAACGCTCTCCTCCGACGCGCTCTTCCGGCTGAACCGGAAGACCATCGACATGGCCCGCTTCCACCCGGAGGAGCGTCCCTACGGGGTGCAGATCTTCGGCGACGACCCGGAGCGATTCGCCCTCTCCGCGCGTATCCTGGAGGACATGATCGCGCCCGACTTGATCGATCTCAACTTCGGCTGCCCGGCGCCCAAATTCGTCCGGAACGGCCGCGGCGCGGCTCTCTTGAAAGATCCGGAGCGAATTGGGAGAATCGTCCGGGCCGTGGCCCGAGCGGTGCGGACGCCGGTGACCGCCAAGATTCGGACCGGATGGGACGGTCAATCGATCCGGGCGGCGGAGATCGCGCGGATCTGCGAGGACGCCGGCGCGTCGGCCATTACCGTGCATGGGCGGACGGCGCGGCAGGGGTATCGGGGGGAGGCGGACTGGGACCGGGTCGCCGAGGTGGTTCGGGCGGTCCGCGTTCCCGTGATCGGAAACGGCGACATATCGGACGGAGACGGCGCGGCCAGGCGGATCGAGGAGACCGGCTGCGCCGCCGTCATGATCGGGCGGGCGTCGATCGGCAATCCCTTCGTCTTCCGCTCCGCTCGGACCCGTCTCGAGGAGGGGCGCGACGCGTACCCGCCCGGCCCGGAGGAGCTTCTCCGGACCTGCCGGGAGCACCTCCGGCTGATCGTGGAGGACCGGGGGACGCGGATCGGCGTGCGCGAGTTCCGTCGCCATCTCGCCCGTTATGTACGAGGACTCCCCGGGAGCGCCGCCTTTCGGAACCGGGTCAACCGGATCGAGGAGCGGGAGGAAGTGGAGCGGGCGCTGGAGGATTTCTTCGCCCCGCTGATCGAGGGAGGGATCGATGGACCCTGAACGCTTGCGGGAGATCCTGGAACGGGTCCGCGACGGCGCGCTCGATCCGGAGGATGCGCTCGGCGCCCTGAAGCATCTCCCATTCGAGAACCTCGGTTTCGCCCGCGTGGATCACCACAGGCAGCTCCGCCAGGGGTGGCCGGAGGCGATCTTCTGCGAGGGGAAACGCCCCGGGGAGGTGGCCGCCATCGCCCGGGCCATCGTGGACGCGGGATCCAACCTGCTCGCCACGCGCCTCTCCCCGGAGGCTTTCGCCGTGCTCGAAAAGGAGATCCCCGGCGTCCGATACAATCCCCGGGGGCGGACGGCGGTGCTCGTCCGGAAAGAGCCGGAGCGCGGCGCGCCGGTGCCGGTCCTCACCGCGGGCACTTCGGACATCCCGGTGGCGGAGGAGGCGGCGGAGACGCTCCTCCTGCTCGGCCACGAGCCGGAGCGGGTTTACGACGTGGGGGTGGCGGGCGTGCATCGCCTCTACGGCGAGGAGGAGCGGATTCGGAGCGCGCCGGTCCTGATCGTGGTCGCCGGGATGGAGGGGGCGCTCCTCTCGGTGGTGGCCGGGCTGACCGGTTCGGCGGTGATCGGCGTGCCGACGAGCGTCGGATACGGAACGGCGCTTCGGGGGTTCACCCCTCTCTTTTCCATGTTGAACAGTTGCGCTTCCGGCGCGGTGGTCGTTAACATCGACAACGGTTTCGGCGCGGCCTCCGCCGCGCACCGGATCCTCCGATCCTCCCGGGAGCGCCCATGAAGATCGCCTACTTCGACGGCCCCTCCGGCGCCGCCGGCGACATGATCCTCGGCGCGTTGATCGACGCCGGCCTGGACGCGGACGCGCTCCGGGAACGGCTCCGTACACTTCCCATCGAAAGTTTCCGTCTCGAGGCGGAGCGGACCGAGCGCTCCGGCATCGGCGGAACGCGGGTGCGCGTGGTTCCCGAGGAGAAGGCGTCCCACCGCGGTCTCCCGGAGATCGAGGACGCGATCCGCGCCGCCGACCTCCCCGAGGCGGTTCGGGAGGGGGCGATCGCCGTTTTCCGCCTGCTCGGAGGGGCGGAGGCGAAGGTCCATCGGATGCCGATCGAACGCGTGCACTTCCACGAGGTGGGGGCGATCGACGCGATCGTCGACATCGTCGGCGCCGTGACCGGCCTCTGGCTGCTCGGCGTGGAGCGGGTCTTCGCGTCGGCGCCGGTCACCGGCACCGGCACGGTCCGGGCGGCCCACGGCGAGCTTCCCGTCCCGGCGCCCGCCACGCTGGAGATTCTCCGCGGGCGTCCCTTCCGGCCGAGCGATCGGGAGGGAGAGCTTCTCACGCCGACCGGCGCCGCCCTCCTCGTCGGCCTGACCGAGCGTTTCGGTCCACCGCCCCCCTTCCGCCCGGAGCGGATCGGCTACGGATTCGGCTCCGCCGAGCGTGAGGGCCCGCCCAACCTGTTGCGGGTGACCGTCGGCGAGGGAGAATCGCTTCTCGGCGAGGAGAGGGTGATCCTTTTGGAGACCGACCTCGACGATTTGCCCGGCGAGATCCTGGGGGCGCTGGTGGAGCGCTCCATGGAGAGAGGGGCTCTCGACGCGGTTCTTCTTCCGACGGTGATGAAGAAGAACCGGCCCGGGCACCGGGTCTCCCTGCTCGCGAAGCCGGAGGACCGGGACCGGATGGTCCGGTTTCTGATGGAGGAGACGGGGACGCTCGGCGTGCGGGTCCGGGAGACGGATCGAATCGTCGTCCGCCGGGAGACGGTGGAGCGCGAGACCCCTTTCGGCTCGGTTCGTTTCAAGGCGGCGCGTCTTCCGAGCGGCGGGATTCGGCTCACGCCGGAGCACGAGGATTGCGCTCGCATCGCCGGGGAGAGGAACATCCCGCTTCTCGATGTTTGGCGGGCGCTGATCGCGGAGGCGGAGAAAGGACGGGAATGACCGAAAGGACCGTTCTCCCGAAAAGGGAGATGCAGTGGGCGATCACGAGGCTCGCCCACGAGATCCTGGAGAAGAACCGGGGCGCCGAGGATCTGGCGGTGGTCGGCGTCCGGACCCGGGGAGCGCACCTGGCCGCCCGGCTGGTCGAGGAGATTGCAAAGATCGCCGGGGGGGAGGTTCCCCTGGGCATCGTGGACATCACCCTCTATCGGGACGACCTGCAGGCGATCGGCCCGCAACCGGTGATCCGGGGGACCGACATCCCCTTCGACGTGGAGGAGAAGGTGATCGTCCTCGTGGACGATGTGCTTTATACAGGAAGAACCGTGCGCGCCGCCATCGACGAGATCATCGATTTCGGGCGGCCGAAGCGGATCTGGCTCACCGTGCTCGTCGATCGGCAGGGGCATCGCGAGCTTCCCATCTCCCCCGATTTCGTCGGTGAGGCGGTGGTGACGACGGAGAACGAGCAGGTGGTGGTTCACGTGTCGGAAGAGGACGGCGAGGACGCCGTGAAAGTCCGGGAGAAGAAGACGTGAGACTGTCCCGAAAGGATCTGCTCGGCCTGGAGGGGATGTCCCGGGACGAGATCGAACTGATCTTGAACACCGCGGAGTCCTTTAAGGAGGTCCTGGAGCGGAAGATTCCCAAGGTCCCCACGCTCCGGGGGAAGACGGCGGTCAACCTGTTCTACGAGGCGAGCACCCGGACGCGCGTTTCCTTCGAACTCGCGGAGAAGCGGCTCTCCGCCGACTCGGTTTCGGTGTCGCAGAAGATGTCCAGCTTCGAGAAGGGGGAGACGCTCCTCGACACGGTGCGAAACCTGCAGGCGATGAAGATGGATTTCCTGGTGGTGCGGCACGGCGCCTCGGGCGCCCCGCACTTCCTCGCCTCACGGCTCGACGCCTCCGTGATCAACGCCGGCGACGGGGCGCACGAGCATCCGACCCAGGGGTTGCTCGACATGTTCACCATGCGGGAGTGGTTCGGCTCCCTCGACGGGCTCCGGGTGGTGATCGTCGGCGACGTGCTCCACAGCCGGGTGGCCCGCTCGAACGTTTTCGGGCTGCGCACGCTCGGCGCGTCGGTGACGCTCTGCGCGCCTTCCACCTTCCTCCCGCCCGGGGTGGCGACCCTCGGCGTGGAGACCGAAACCGACCTGGATCGCGCACTGGAGGGCGCCGACGTGGTCATGGTCCTCCGGATCCAACGGGAGAGGCAGGACGGTTTTTTCCTCCCCTCGCTTCGGGAATACGCCGTTCTTTTCGGACTGAACCGCGAGCGCGCGGCCCGGCTGAAGGAGCGGTGCCTGATCATGCACCCCGGTCCGATGAACCGGGGCGTGGAGATCGATCCGGAAGTGGCGGACGGGCCGCGGTCGGTCATTCTCGACCAGGTGACCAACGGCGTCGCCGTCCGCATGGCGGTGATCTACCTGCTTTCCGGCGGTGAGGTGCGCGATGGCTTGGTTAATTAAGGGCGCGAGGCTCCTCGATCCCTCCCACGGTCTCGACGAGAAGGGGGATCTGCTGGTCGCGGACGGCAGAATCCGCGGAGTGGGCGGCGTGATCGAGCCGGAGGAGGGAATGCGCGTCGTCGACGGGAAGGGACTCGTGCTTTCCCCCTCCTTCATCGATGCTCACGTGCATCTGCGCGAGCCGGGTCGCGAGGACGCGGAGACCATCGCCTCGGGGACGGCGGCCGCCGCCGCGGGGGGGTTCGGCGTGGTGGCTTGCATGCCGAACACCGATCCTCCTCTGGACGACGCGGCATCGATCCGCAACGTGTTCGCCCGTGCCTCCGCGGCCGGTCCGGTCCGGGTGCTCCCCGTGGCCGCCATCTCGGTGGGCCGCCGGGGGGAGCGGCTCTCCGAGATGGGCGAGCTGGTTCGCGCCGGCGCCGCGGCCTTCTCCGACGACGGGGATCCGGTCGGAGACGCGTGCCTCATGCGCCGCGCCCTGGAATACGCCCGCCCCTTCGGCGTGCCGGTCATCTCCCATTCCGAGGAGAGGGCGCTCAGCCGCGGCGGCGTGATGAACGAGGGGGCGATGAGCACCCGTCTCGGCCTCCGGGGGATTCCCGCCGAGGCGGAAACGGTCGCCGTCGACCGGGACGTGCGGCTCGCCGAGCTGACCGGCGGCAGGCTCCATGTCGCCCATCTCTCCGCCGCCGGATCGGTCGAGATCGTGCGGCGCGCCAAAGAGCGCGGCCTGGCGGTCACCGCCGAGACGGCGCCCCACTATCTGGCCCTCACCGAACAGTGCCTCGCCGGCTACGACACGAACCGGAAGATGAACCCGCCCCTCCGCACCGCCGAGGACAGGGACGCGCTCCGCCGCGGGCTGGCTGAGGGGGTGATCGACGCGATCGCCACCGATCACGCCCCCCATCCTTCGCACGAGAAGGAAGTGGAGTTCGACGGCGCGCCTTTCGGCGTGATCGGCCTCGAAACCGCCCTCGCCTCGATGATCACCTACCTGGTTCGCACCGGCCATCTCGATCTCGCCACGCTGGTGGAGCGATTCACCGCCGGGCCCGCGCGGGTGCTCGGGATCGATTTCCCGGGGATCGCGGAGGGGGCGGAGGCGTCGCTCACCCTTTTCGATCCCGAGGAATCCCGGGTGGTGGACGCCTCCCGCTTCCGCTCCCTCTCCCGGAACACTCCCTTCGCCGGGGAGCGGCTCTTCGGCGCGGTGCGGGCGGTTCTGATCGGGGATCGTTGGATCGAGGGCCCGGACCGGAACGGCCCGTCCTCGTTGTTTCCCCCGGAAGGGAACGGATGAAACGGTTTCTCCTTTTCGCTCTCCTTGCCGGAACGATCGCGACGGCGGGGTGCGCCTACTACAACACGCTCTATCACGCCAATCAGTTCTACGAGGAGGCGGAGAGATCCCGTCGGAACGTCGCGCCGGAAAAGCGGGAGAGCGTGGGGCTGGATTTATACGAAAAGGCGATGCGCAAGTGCGCCAAGGTGATCATCGAGTATCCCGATTCCCGATGGGTGGACGACGCCATATTGTTGATGGGCAAATGTTTTTACGCCAAGGGGGATTATCTGGCGGCGCTCCGTAAGTTCGACGAGATCCTGAACTACTACCCCAACTCGAATCTGGTGCGCCAGGCGCGATTCCAGAAGGCGCGGACCCTGGTGGCGATGGAACGCTACGCCGAGGCCGTCCCCGTGCTGGAGGTCTTTCGAGAGGGGGGGAAGAAGGAACTCCGCAAGGAGGCGCTCTACCTCCTCGCTCTGGTGGAGCATCGGCTCGGCCGCTATGAAAAAGCGGCGGAGGGTTTCGAGGCATACCTGGAGCTGACCGACGGCGGCGAACGCCGGGACGAGGTCCTGGGGCTGCTGGGCCGGTCCTACGCGCGGTCCGGGAAGTGGCGGGAATCGTACGAGGCGTATGCCCGGCAGCTGAACAATCCGCTTCTCGATGAAAAAGTACGACTGGAGAGTTCCCTGGCCATGGCGGACGCCCTGGCGCGCGAAGGGCGCTACGACGAGGCATACGAGACGCTGGAGGAGACCCGCGCCGAGGTCCGTACGCGCGCCGACACGTTGCGAATCGAGCTGCAGGAAGCGCGATCCATGCTCGGCGAGGGACGCCTGGAGGAGGCGGTCGACTCCCTTCGCGCCGCTCTCGTTGAGGCTCCTTCCTCGGAACCGGCGGGGGAGATCGCTTATCTCCTCGGTGAACTCTATTTGAACGAGTTGGACAACAAGGATTCCGCCGCCGCGGCGTTCCGCCTGGTGGGGCAGCATCCCGTCGAGGAGGAGAAGAAAAACGAGGCGGCCCGGGTCTCCCGGAATCTGAGCGAGTACATCCGCCTGGAGCGCGCCTATGAGGAGGAGGCGGCGGACACGGCCGAGATCGAGTTTCTCCTCGCCGAGAGCGAGTTCTTCTTTTTCCGGAAACCCGAGGGAGCCCGCCGGCGCTATCGCTTTGTGACTGAACGTTTTCCGGATTCTCCCTACGCGCCGCGTGCGCTGGCCGCCCGGGTGTATCTGTCGCGGCACGGATTTACCGAGGAACCGAACGAGGACTCACTGATGCTGCGCGCCGTCCGGGGGTATCCGCGGAGCTTCACGGCGCGGGAGCTCGTCGATCGGGGGGAAGTGGCGCCTCCCGCGGAATCGCTCGAGGTCTGGATCGCGCTCTGGGACGAGGCGCACCCTCCGGAGGACACGGCGGCGGTGGAGACCACTGCGGTCGCGATGATCGTCGAGGAGGGAGACGATGTCCCCACGGCCATGAGAAGCGCTACGCGCTGGGAAGGGGAGTTGCGGTTCGAGGGGCCGCCGGCGCCGCTTCGCATTCAAACGCGGGTGGAGCCGGAAAAACCCCTGCTCGCGGAGGAGGACGAACCGGTTCGGGGAACCGTCGAGGTGGAGGTCGACGTAAACGGCGAGGGCAGGGTCTTCGAGGCCCGAATCGTCCGTTCCGACAATCCGGTCCTCAATGGACCCGCCCTCGCCGCAGCTTTCCAATGCCGGTACATTCCGGAGCCGATCGACGAAATCCGCAGCACGAACCTCGTCTACACCTTCCGGTGATGCACCCCCCGCCGGGCTTTACTCCACGTCGAGCTTCTTGCGGAGCTGATCCAGAACCTTCTGAAGCTTGACGTGATCGCCCGGGGTCAGATCGCCGAAAGACATCTTCAGGAACCGGTCATAGGACGGGGTGGCCTGCTGGTACAGCTTCTTCCCCTTTGCTGTAAAGAAAGCGCGGATGATCCGCCGGTCTTCCTTGTCCCGTTTCCGCTTCACCAGCCCGCCCTTTTCGAGGCGGTCGACTATTCCCGTGATGTTCCCGCCGGTGACCAGCAGGTTCTCGCCGATTCGGGTGAGTGGAATGCCCTCCTCGCCGGCTATCTGAGCGAGGACCTCGAACTGCGGCTGGGTCAATCCCGACCCGCGCAGCGAATCACGGCATTGCTTTTGTGCTAAGTGATAGCTCTGGGTCAACCGGACCCATGTGTCGGCCGTTACCTTCTTCGTGGCAGCCATTTGCTCCTCCTTTGGAAATCAGGCGCTGGACCCGAGCGCCCGTAGGCTTAACCCATGTACCTTTTACTTATTGCATCGGACCCCTTTTGTCAACCTTTATCATGCCGATCTTGTAAGCAATCATGTTCCAGCCGAATACGTTTCGGGAACCCTAGCACCGGTCCCCCAAACTGTCAACCGGCCCCAGGGAAAAGCGGTGGCGGGGAAAAGACGATTATGATAGGTGTTGCTCCGATGGACGGAAAAGCGGAAATCGCGCTCGCGCTGGACGGGATGGACGACCGGCGCGCGTTGGAGATGGTGGATCTCCTCCGCGGGCGGATCGGCCTGTATAAAGTCGGGCTGGAACTGTTCACCCGTTTCGGACCCGGACTCGTCCGGGAGATCTCCGCTCGGGGGGGCGGCGTCTTTCTGGATGGTAAATATCACGACATCCCGTCCACCGTGGCGGGGGCGGTGCGTTCCGCCGCGGCGCTGGATGTCCGGATGCTGACGCTCCACGGTTCCGGAGGGGAGGAGATGCTCCGCGCCGCGGCCGGGGCGCGGGGGGAGGCGGGCACGAAACTGCTCGCGGTGACCGTTCTCACCAGCCGTTCCGGGCCGGAGACGGCCGGGGAGGTGGAGCGGATCGCCCTTCTGTCGCGGGAGACGGGAATGGACGGCGTCGTCGTCTCGGCCCGTGAGGCGGAGAGGGCGCGCTCGATCGGCGGGGAGCGTTTTCTCGTGGTGACGCCGGGCATCCGTCCCGCCGGGACGCCCGCCCACGATCAGGCGCGAACCGCCACGCCGGCCGAAGCGGTCCGCGCCGGCGCCGACGTTTTGGTGATCGGCCGCCCCATAACCACAGCCGCCGACCCGCTCCGGGCGGCGGAGGCGATCCTGGAGGAGATGGAACGTGCGCGGTGAGGAACTGCTCGGACTTTACGAACGGGAGGGTGCGCTCCTCCGGGGACACTTTCTGCTCCGCTCGGGCAAGCACGCCGAGCGATACCTGCAATCGGCGCTTCTCCTGAGCCGCCCGCCCCTCGCCGAGAAAGCCGGCGAGACCCTGGCCGACCTGATCCGGGAGTTCGGCCCGCGGACGATTCTCGCTCCCGCGCTGGGGGGAATCGTGATCGGCCATGAGACGGCCCGGGCTCTCGGCGCCCGAGCCATTTTCGCGGAGCGCCGGGAGGACCGGTTCCTCCTCCGCCGCGGGTTCCGCCTGGCGCCGGGCGAACCGGTGGCGGTGGTGGAGGACGTGGTCACTACGGGCGGCTCCCTCCGTTCCGTCATCGACATGGCGGAGCGGCTCGGCGCGAAGGTGGTCGCCGTCGCGGCCCTGGTGGACCGCTCCGAAGGGCGGGCCCGCATTCCCGTCCCCTTCCGTCCGGCGGCGACCCTCGAACTCGCCGTCTACGATCCGGCGAGCTGCCCTCTCTGCCGCGAGGGGATTCCGATCGACGAACCGGGGAGCCGCGGGGACGATGCTTGACGTCTGCGCGATCGGAAGCGGGAGCCGGGGAAACGCCTATTGGATTCGGGCGGAGGGCTCGGCGGTTCTGGTCGATTGCGGTATCCCGGCGACCCGCCTTCTCCGGGCGCTGGATCGGATCGGCGCGTCCCCCGGCGAGTTGGAGGGGATCGTCGTCACCCATGAGCACACCGACCACACCGCGGGGCTCGCGGTGCTCCGTAAACGGCACGATCTCCCGGTCTGGGCGACGCCCGGCACTTGGGAGGGCATCCGCCGGCCGGGACCGGGACCGTTCCGTCCCCTCGATCCGGGGCGCCCCTTCGCGATCGGCCCCTTCCGGATCCTCCCCTTCCCGACCCCCCACGACGCGGCGGAGCCGATCGGCGTGGTTCTGGAGAGCGACGCCGGATCGGTGGCCGTCGCCACCGATCTCGGTCGAGTGGACGACGCGGTCCTGGAGAGGATCGGCGGCGCCCGCGTCCTGATCCTCGAGTCGAATCACGACGAGGACCTTCTCCGGGACGGCTCTTATCCTTGGTTTCTGAAGGAACGGATCCGCGGCGATTTCGGCCACCTCTCGAACAGGGCTTCCGGGAACGCCCTGGTCGCCGCCGCCCACGACGGATTGGAAGCGGTGATCCTCGCCCATCTTTCCAAAGAGAATAACCGCCCCGCCCTCGCCATGAAGGGCGCGTGCGATGCGCTTCGCCGCTGCGGGCGGAGTGGGGTGAAGGTGATCGTCGCCGAGCAGGAGAGGGAGGGGGAGGTGCTCAACTTCCGCTAAGTCGGTCTCCGGGACGCTCCGTTCCGACCGCCTCGGCGACATTCCGGAAACCGTCCCTTTCGAGAAGCCGGTCCAAATCGCGCAGCAGCCGGCGAACCATCCAAGGCCCCTCATAGATGAACCCGGTGTACAGCTGGACGAGAGAGGCGCCCGCGCGGATCCTGCGGTAGGCGTCCTCGCCGCTGAAGATTCCCCCCACGCCGATGATCGGGATCGCGCCGGCGAGCGCGGAGCGCGCGATCCGGACCGCGTCGAGCGCTCTTCCGGCGAGGGGGCGTCCCGAAAGACCGCCTCCCCCCTCCGGGGCGCCGCCTCCGAGAGGGGAGAGATCGACGGAGGTGTTGGTCACCACGAGCCCGTCGAAGCCAGCGTCCCGGACGGCGACGGCGGAGGCGCCGAGCGCGTCGTCGGAAAGGTCCGGCGAGAGCTTCGCCAAGAGGGGGGGCTTCCCGGCGCCGGCCCGTTCCTCGGCGGCGCGGCGGACAGCCTCCAGAAGAGGACGCAGCTTCTCCGCCGTTTCCAGGGCGCGAAGCCCCGGTGTATTGGGAGAGCTGATGTTCACGACCAGATAGTCCGCCACCGAAAGGAAGGGGATCGCCGCGGCGATGTAATCCTCCGCCGCGTCCTCCAGCGAAGTCTCCCTCTGTTTTCCCACGTTCGCTCCGACCACGTAGCGGCGACTCTCCCGCGCGGGGAGCCCCCGCAGATGTTCCCCCACTTTCTCCGCTCCGGGATTGTTGAAGCCCATCCGGTTCACGAGCGCCTCGTGCTCCGGGACGCGGAAAAGCCTCGGTTTCGGATTCCCCTCCTGGGGGCGCGGCGTCGCCGTCCCCACCTCGATGTGGCCGAAGCCGATACGGGAGAGGGCCCCCGGGAACCGCCCCTCCTTGTCGAAGCCGGCGGCGAGACCGACGGGATGGGGAAAATCGAGACCGAAGACCCGCGCGCGAAGGCGGGGCCGGGCGCGGGGCGTCCGGATCGGCAGGAGAGGCATCGCGCCCATCACCGTCTCGTGGACCCTCTCCGGGTCGAAACGGAAGAAAAGGGGGCGGACGACGCTGCGGTACAGTCGGCTCATCCCGAGGACGGTACCATGGTTACGCCCGGTTCGTCATTGACTTTACCGCGCGCCAAGGGGGACAATGCCTCTTTGGACTGTTTCCGTTTCGATCGGGCGCGGCGGCCAGCCGTTTCAGGGGGATGGATCGATGAAGAGAATCTGCGTGGTCGGCACCGGTTATGTGGGGCTCGTCACCGGGACTTGTCTCGCCGATTTCGGAAACCGGGTCGATTGCATCGATATCGATGAGCGGAAGATTCAAGTGCTCCAAGGCGGGAGCGTCCCTTTCTACGAGCCGGGCCTCGAGGAGATGATCAAGCGGAACGTCTCCGGCGGCAGGCTCGCCTTCTCCACCGAACTGGACCAGGGGATCCGGAACGCGGAGGTGATCTTCATCGCCGTGGGGACGCCGAGCGACGAACAGGGGAACGCGGATCTGACCTATGTGAAGGACGTGGCGGCTCAGATCGGACGTTCCATGAACGGCTACAAGGTGGTGGTGACCAAGAGCACCGTCCCGACCGGAACCGGCGCGCTTGTCGAGGAGATCATTCGGGAGAATCAGGACGCCCCTTACGAGTTCGATGTGGTCTCCAACCCGGAGTTTCTCCGCGAGGGGAGCGCCATCGAGGACTTCATGCGTCCCGATCGGATCATCGTCGGCACGGACAGCGAGCGGGCGCGGGACGCCATATCCGAGATCTACGAACCGCTCTACCTGCTCGAAACGCCGATCGTGAAGACGAACGTGGCGAGCGCGGAAATGATCAAATACGCGTCCAATGCTTTTCTGGCGACCAGGATCTCTTTCGTCAACGAGGTGGCGAAGGTGTGCGAGAAGGTGGGGGCGGACGTCGGCACCGTGGCGAGGGGAATGGGGCTGGACAAGAGAATCGGGCCGAAGTTCCTGCACGCCGGCGCCGGCTTCGGCGGCTCCTGCTTTCCCAAGGACACCCGTGCTTTCGTGCAGATCGCCGAGCAGGCGGGCGTAGACCCGATGATCGTCAAGGCGGTCATCGCCGTGAACGAACAGCGCCGCTCCGAGATGGCCGAGAAGATCGAGACCGCCGCCGGCGGCTCCCTGGACGGGAAGGTCGTCGGCATGCTCGGGCTCGCCTTCAAGCCGAACACGGACGACGTGCGCGAAGCTCCCGCCCTCGGCGTGATCCGCATCCTCCAGAAGAAAGGGGCGACGGTGCAGGCATTCGATCCCGTCGCCGGCGAGAATGCCCGGGCGTGGAACAAGGAAATCGTCCTGGTCGACTCCATCGTCGATGCCGCCGTCGGCGCGGACGTGCTGGTGCTGATGACGGAATGGAACGAGTTCCGGGAGCTTGACCTTGCCAAGCTGCGGGAGGTGATGATCCGCCCGGTTTTGGTGGACTGCCGGAACGTTTATGAACCCCGCAAGATCCGCGAGGCGGGTTTCGCCTACACCTCGGTGGGCCGGGGATAATCGGGTACGCAAAGGACGGGGCTCCGACCGCGGAGTCTCTTCGATACACGGTACCGGCGGCCTTCCGCCGCCCGGGGAGGTAACCGCGATGCGAGCGCTCGTCACCGGTGGAGCCGGTTTTCTCGGATCCCACCTGTGCGATCTTCTCCTTGCCGAGGGGCACGAGGTGATCGCCGTGGACAATCTGATCACGGGGAATCCGGACAACATCCAGCAGCATTTCGGCAACGACAAGTTCCGGTTCGTGCAACACGACGTGACCGAGTTCGTGTACGTGGCCGGTCCGCTCGACGCGGTGATTCATTTCGCCTCTCCGGCGAGTCCCATCGACTATCTGGAACTTCCGATCCAAACCTTGAAGGTGGGGGCCCTCGGCACGCACAAGGCGCTCGGCCTGGCGAAGTCGAAGGGGGCGCGGTTCCTGCTCGCCTCTTCCTCGGAGGTGTACGGCGACCCGCTCGTTCATCCCCAGGAGGAGTCCTACTGGGGGAACGTGAATCCCATCGGACCCCGGGGCGTGTACGACGAGGCGAAGCGTTTCGCCGAGGCGCTCGCCATGGCCTACCACAGAAGCCACGGCGTGAACACCAAGATCGCCCGGATCTTCAACACCTATGGGCCGCGCATGCGCGCCCACGACGGCCGCGTGGTTCCCACCTTCATCGTGCAGGCGCTGAAGGGGGACCCGCTCACCGTGTTCGGCGACGGCAACCAAACCCGTTCCTTCTGCTTCGTTTCCGATCTGGTGCGGGGGATCTATAAACTGCTCCTTTCAGACCTGAACGACCCCGTGAACCTGGGGAACCCGGACGAGATGACCATCAACGAGTTCGCCATGGAGATCCTGCAACTCACAGGCGGCGCCTCCCCGATCGAATACCGGGACCTTCCTCAGGACGATCCCAAGGTCCGGCAGCCGAACATCGGCCAGGCCCGCCGCCTCCTCGACTGGGGCCCCGAGGTCCCCTTGAGCGAAGGCCTGAAGAAGACGGTCGACTATTTCCGTAGCCGGATGGGATAACGAGTCCCGCCGGCCCGCCACGGTCGATCCTCATGAGGAGCGCATCCTTGAGCGACGCGATACCATTTCTGAACCTCCCCGCCCAGCACCGCGGGCTCCGGGAACCGATCCTGGAGGCGATCGGCGCGATTCTGGACCGGGGGAACTTCGTGCTCGGCGACGCGGTCGCCCGTTTCGAGCGGGAGGCGGCGGAGTATCTGGGCGTGGCCGAGGCGATCGGCGTCGCTTCCGGCACCGACGCGCTCTTTCTCGCCCTCCAGGCGGCGGGCGTGGGACCGGGCGACGAGGTGATCACCCCCGCCTATAGTTTCTTCGCCGTAGCCGAGGCGATCGAGCGGCTCGGCGCGGCGGCGGTTTACGTCGACATCGACCCGGAGACGTGCAACGCCGACCCGGAAGGGGTGCGCGCCGCCCTCGGACCCCGCACCCGCGCGGTGGTTCCCGTGCACCTGTACGGGCTGCCGGCGCCGATGGAGGAGTACCGCTCCATTATCGGGGGCCGGGACATCTTTCTTCTCGAGGACGCGGCGCAGGCTTTCGGCGCCGCCCGGGGGGAGAAGCGGGCCGGCGATCTCGGCGACGCGGCCGCCTTCTCTTTTTACCCGACCAAGAACCTGGGCGCCTGCGGAGACGGCGGCCTGGTGACCACCGCTGACGGGAACCTGGCCGGCGAGATCCGCATCCTCCGGGACCACGGCCAGACCGGCAAGTACCTGCACGGCCGCTACGGCTGGAACAGTCGGCTCGACGCCTTCCAGGCGGCGATCCTCTCGATCAAACTCCCGCTCCTGGAAGGGTGGAACGAGCGGCGTCGCGCGCTGGCGGCGCGCTACCGGGAGTCCCTTGCCGGACTCCCTCTCCGCCTACCGTCCGAGCCGAAGGGATACCGGCACGTCTATCATCAGTTCACCGTGCGCACCCCGTTGCGGGACGCTCTGCGGGAGCGGCTGGCCGAAAAGGGAATCGCCACGGCGACCCACTATCCGCGGGGGATTCACGAACAACCGGCCGTCGCCGCGGGGAGCGGTTTCTTCCCGGAGGCGGAGCGCGCCGCAAGGGAGGCGCTCTGCCTTCCGATCTATCCGGAACTCACCGACGAGGCGGCGGATCGAACCGCCCGGGAGATCCGCGCGTTCTTCGAGCGCGGCGGCAAGGACGCCGGCGCGCGGAGCGAAGAAGGGGAGAGAGGGAAATGAAGAAGGCCCTCATCACCGGGGGAGCGGGTTTCATCGGCTCCCATCTGGCGGACCGCCTGCTCGCCGACGGCGAGCAGGTCACCATCGTGGACGACCTGTCCACCGGCTCATTCGAAAACATCGCCCACCTGGAGGACCACCCGCGGTTCCGTTATGTGATCGACACGATCATGAACGAGGACATGATGGCCAAACTGGTGGACGAGGTGGACACGGTATACCATCTCGCCGCGGCGGTCGGCGTCACCTACGTGATCGAGAACATCCTGAAGTCGATCCAGATCAACATCCGCGGCACCGAAATCGTCTTCGAACAGGCCAACCGGGCGAAGAAGAAAGTCGTTCTGTTCTCGACCTCCGAGGTGTACGGGAAATCCAATTCCCTCCCCTTCAGCGAGGAACAGGACCGTTTGATGGGAAGCACCACCATCAACCGTTGGAGTTACGCCGCCACGAAGGCGCTGGACGAGATGCTCGCTCTCGCCTACTACCGGGAGAAGAAAGTGCCCGTTGTGGTGGTCCGCTGCTTCAACACCTGTGGACCGCGGCAGACCGGTCAATACGGCATGGTGCTCCCGCGGTTCGCCAAACAGGCCCTCCTCGGCCAGCCTCTCACCGTTTTCGGAGACGGCAAGCAGTCGCGCTGTTTCTCCTCCGTGTTCGATATCGTGGACGGCGTGACCGCCCTCGCCCGCGCCGACCAGGCGGTGGGGCGGATCTTCAACATCGGCAGCGACAAGGAGATCAGCATCGAAAGCCTGGCGGAGCGCGTCAAGGAACTGGCCGGCTCGAATTCCATCATCGATTATTTGCCGTATGAAAAAGCCTATGAGCAGGGCTTTGAGGACATGCGCCGCCGTGTGCCGGACCTCACCCGGATCCATGAGGCAATCGGTTATGAACCGAAGGTGGGATTGGACGAGCTGATTCTGAGCGTGATCGCCTATTTCAAACGGTAGAGAAAGGCGCTCCGCCGCCGCGCTCTTCCCGGCGGGCCGGGCGCCCCTTTTTCCTGGCCCGACCCCCGGCGTTCCTCTAGAATCATCGTCCGGAACGGCCTTTGCGGCCTCCGAAACAGCTGAATTCGCGAAGGTTCCCGCCCTGTCCGCCGATAGGTGAAGGTGCGGGGCTCTTTTCGCGGCGGCCGCGGAAAGCGGCGGCGAAGACACGCATTTCCGGATGAAACGACGGCGATGATCGGCGAAACCATTTCCCACTACCGCATTCTCGACAAGCTGGGCGAGGGGGGGATGGGCGTCGTGTATAAGGCGGAGGACCTCCGCCTTCAGCGCACGGTGGCCCTCAAGTTTCTCTCCCCCAAGGCGCTCGGCAGCGACGAGGAGCGTTCCCGCTTCATACACGAGGCGCGCGCCGCCGCCGCGCTCCAACACCCCAACATCTGCACGGTCCACGAAATCGACGAGGTGGAGGGGAAGGCTTTCATCGCCATGGCCTTCATCGACGGGCCGAGCCTCCACCAGAGGATCGCCCGGGGCCCGATGACGATCGACGAGGTGATCGATACGGCTTCCCAACTCTGCCAGGGGCTGCAGGAGGCTCACGAGAAGGGGATCGTTCACCGGGACATCAAACCGGCGAACGTGATGGTCGATTCGAAGGGCCGGATCGCGATCATGGACTTCGGCCTCGCCAAGTCCGCCGCCCGTTCCAAACTGACGCAGGAGAGCACCACCCTCGGCACCGTCGCCTACATGTCGCCGGAGCAGGCGAGGGGGGAGAAGGTGGATCGCCGCTCCGATATCTGGTCCCTCGGCGTGGTGATCTATCAGATGGTCACCGGGCTTCTCCCCTTCCGGAACGATCACGAGACGGCGCTCGTCTACGCCATATTGAACGAGTATCCGGAACCGCTCACGGCGCTCCGCACGGGAGTCCCGATGGAGCTGGAGCGGATCGTCGACAAGGCGATGACGAAGGACCGCGAAGAGCGTTACCAGCACGTGGACGAGATGCTCGTCGATCTCCGGCGGCTCCGCAGCGGGGCGAGTCGGGTCTCGCGGGTCTCCGGCCTTTCCGGTTCTTCCCGGCCGTCGGAAGAAGTCACGCAGGTGATACCGACCCCCTTCCCCTCCTCCTTCGATCCCTCGCGGAGCGGGGGAGGGACCGCCGTTACGCCGCCGCGCCGCCGGAGCCCGCTCCGGATCGCCGTAGGCGTGACGGCGGCGGCGCTCGCGGCCGCTTCAAGTTTCTTCGCCCTTTGCGGTGACGACGGCGGCGATGGAGCGCCGGTCCGGGTGGCGATCGCCCCCTTCGACAATCAAACCGGCGAGAGCGCTTACGACCATCTCGGCAGGATGGCGGCGGATTGGATCACCCGCGGTCTCGCCCGGACCGATCTGGTTGAAGTGGTTCCCCTCGCCGCGCAAGACGCCGCCGGCGGGGGGGGAGAGGGCGCGGAGCGGGGGAGGCGCTCCGCCGCGGAGAAGAATGTGACCGCTCTGGTCTCCGGCTCCTATTACCTCCGGGAGGAGGAGGTGGAGTTTCACGCCCAAATCACCGACCCGGGCGACGGGCGCCTTCTCACCGTTCTCGACCCGGTGCGGGGTTCGGTCCGGGATCCCGAGGAACCGATCGGGCGGATGCAGCAGAGGGTGATGGGGGCGCTCGCCCTTCTCGTCGACCCGCAGTCGAAGGGACCGGCGGAGAGGACCGCCCGCCCGCCCACCTACGAGGCGCTGCGGGCGGAGGCGGAGGGGGAGGCGGCGCTGGCCCGTTTCGACGACGACCTCGCGCTGGAACATTTCTCCCGAGCCGCGGCGGGCGATTCCACCTACGCGGAACCGCTCCTTCATGCCGCATTGGTTCGAATCGAAAGAAACGACGGCGCACGCGCCGATTCGCTTGCCCGCCTGCTGGAGGGGCGGAGGGGATCCCTGCGTCCTCACGAAGCGGACCGCTTGGACTGGGTCCGGGCGAGCCTCGCGGGGGACAGCGAGGGGGCGGCGGAGGCGCTCCGGCGCGCCGTGGAGCAAGTGCCCGAGGGGAGGTGGAGTCTCCGCCTCGCCTGGGAGGAGATCCGCCGCGGCCGACCCCGTGAGGCGCGGGAGTTGCTCGATGCGATCGCCGCGGAACCGGAAGGGATCGCCGGATCGCCGGCCTGCCTACGCGCCCGCGCGGAAGCGCTCCATCGGCTCGGAGAACACGAGCAGGAATTGGAAGCGATCCGTCGCGGGCGGGACCTCGACCCCCTGTCGCCGGATCTGATCCTCGCCGAAGGGCGCGCGCTGGCCGCGCTCGGGAGGTTGGAGGACTTGAACGCCTGGATGGAGAAGCGCCTCGCCTCTCCCTCCGTGGAGGGGCTCACTCCGGGCGGGAGCCTGCTCGAGGCGGCACGCGTTTTGCGCGCCAAGGGGTGGCGGGACGACGCGCTCCGCCTCCTCGATCGGGCGATCGCCTGGTTCGAAGCGCGTTCGGAGGAGGCGTCGGAGACGGAGGAGCACCGGTGGGCGTACGCCCGGGCGCTCTATGCCGCCGAACGTTGGGACGAAGCGTGGGTCGTTCTGGAGACTCTCGGGTTCGACGATCCGGAAAACCCCCGTTACATCGCCGCCTTGGGCGCCGTCGCCGCCCGCCGGGGCGACCGGGACGCGGCGCTCCATCATCTGCGCGCGCTGGAGCAGTCAAGCCGCGAGGATCGTCCCGGCGAGAGGGCCCGATTGGCCGCTTCGATCTACGCTCTTTTAGGAGACCGCGTCGAGGCGCTGGCGCGGCTGCGCGCGGCGGCCGACGCCGGCTGGAGCCGCGCGGAAATGGAGGAGCGGATGGACCTGGAACCGCTCGTCACGGACCCCGCCTTCCGCAAGATCATCCGGCCGGAGCGCTGACCGGCATCACCGGCCGCCCTGCCGAGGCCTTCTACTTTCCGTTTCCGAAGAGAGCGCCGGCGAGCCAGCCCGCGATGGGCGGGAAGAAGAACGTGCAGGCCACGCGGATCGCCGTCAGCCGCCAGCCCAGTATTCCCACCTCCATCGGAAGCCGCCCGATCGCCCAGAGCGACCAGCCGGTCAGAAAGGCGACCATCGTGCCGGTCCCCGCGCCGACACGGAGCAGACCGGCGGCGATGGGAAGGCTGACGTAGGGCCCTCCGGGCGCGAATCCGCCCGCCACCGTTCCGAGCAGGAGACCGCGGAGGCCGGAGTCGGCGCCCACCCATCGGGAGATCGACTCCTGAGGGAGCAGGACCTGCACCATCCCCGCCACGAGAAAGGCGCCGATCAGAAGGGGAAGGGTCTCCGTCAACAGGCGCGCGGAGACCCGCATGCCCTGCACGTGCTCGCCCGCGCCGCGGGAATACCCCAGCCAGAGGAGCACCGCCGCGAGCCCCCAAATGACGAGGGTGGGTATCAACATGGCGTTTCTCTTTCCTCCTCGAACGTTCATCGAAACCTCCCCATGGGGCAAAGCGGAATCTAACACGGCGCGACGGGAGGGGAAAGAGGGGAGAATCCCGAAACGGGCGGGACTTTCGGGGCCCGTCTTCTCTCTGCGCGAACGGAGAAATGAAGAGAACCCGGTTCCGAAGGACTCCGGGAGAGGGTGCTGGAACATATGAGCATAACGTGGTATAATACAACTAGTTCCCCCTAAGAGTCTCCTGTCGCCCATCAGGCCGCCCGTTCGAGGGCTAGGACCGTTTTCGCAAGGAGAGCATCCCGATGAAGCGTTTTCTCCTGATCCCGATCGCCCTTCTCCTCTTGGCATCGCTCACGCCCACCTCCCCGCGCGCGGGAGGGTTCCTGATCGAGCCTTCGAAGAATCCCGAATTCATCGTCTACGACATGGATCCCGCACTGATCGAGGAGCTGACCGGGGTTCCCTACGAGGAGATGGTGCGCCGCCGCCTCGATCGTGAGACGCGGGCCCCTTCCGACACCGGCGTGGTCCTCGCTCTTCTCTGCCAGTGGGAAGACGATCTCGCGGACACCAGCGCCCATCCCCCCAGCGCTTACGACGAACTCCTCTGGAGCCAGGGGGTCGTCGATCCGGGGAGTATGCGGGAGTATTTTCTGGAGGTCTCGTACGGCGACTTTTGGATCGAGGGGGAGGTGCGCGGCTGGTTGACCGAGCCGACATACGATCCCGGGAACTGGTTCACCGATTTTTTCGAAGCCCTTGACCCCTATATCGATTTTTCCGACTTCGACCGGGACGGCGACGGCTACACCGACGCGGTCTGGATCTTCCACGCCGGTCCGGGGCAGGAGGAGACCCACGACCCGAACCACATCTGGTCCTACGCGGTCTCCGGCCTCTATTACATGACCGACGACGGCGTCTACATCAACCGCTACTCCTGCAACCCGGAGATGCACGCCGACGGGTCGATCGTCAGCATCCGCGTGCCCGCCCACGAGGCGACCCACGTTCTCGGCCTGCCGGATCTGTACGATTACGATTCCAAACTGGACACCAACACCTACTTCACCCCCGGCGACGCGAACGACCATCCGACCGTGGACTGGGCGCTCATGGGGTACGCCGGATACAACATCATGTCCTACGGCACCCGGCAGGACCCCTCTCACCACTGCGCCTGGTCGAAGCAGGAGCTGGGTTGGGTGACGCCGGCTTCGATCACCACGTCGATGCACCACGTCCCCCTCCCCGAGGTGAACACCAACGCGGTCGTCTACAAGATTCCGCGGTCGGGAACGCAGGAGTACTTCCTGATCGAGAACAGGAACAGCAATTCCAGCTCCAAGTTCGACCATCTCGATTCGGACTTCTCCGCCTACTTCCCCTGGTTCACCTTCGGCCGGAACCAGAAGGATCCGGGAATGCTGATCCTCCACGTGGACGACGCCGTGTCCAGCAACAACGCCGGTCCGAGCAGCCCCCATTACATGGTGACCGTTATGGACGCCGGCTACGATCCCGCCCATCCATGGGACGGCGTGAGCGAGTTCTCCGAGTGGTGGTACCCCTACGAGTTCCGGATCGGCGCTCCCTTCGCCGGCGAAGACGCGGGGCAAGACGCCTTCACGCCGAACACGACGCCGAACTCGAGCTGGTACGGCGCCTCCTCCGGCATTTGGATCACCAACATCAGCGAGTCCGATTCGGTGATGACCTTCGATATCGGATTCGGGAACGCCTGGCCGGCGATCGTCGATCATAGCCCGGCGGCGCTCGACACGAGCCTGATGGAGGGGGCGTCGCACCCCTTCTCCATCGCCGCGATCGACCGGGACGGGGACGCCACCGCCTACGGCTGGACCGTGAACGGCTCCCCAGTCGGAACCGGCGACTCGATCTACACCCATCTCCCCGGTCCGGCCGGGACGGTGGACACCATCCTGGCGGTCGCTTCCGACGGTTCTCTGGCGGACTCGCTCGTCTGGCTGGTCGGGTCGGACGTGAACACCGCCGTGGCGACCGCCGGGAATGCGCCCGCCCCGCCGGGGCGGCTCCTCACGGCCGCGCCGAACCCGTTCAACCCGACCGTCACCGTGCGGGCGATCCTCCCCTCCGCCGGCCACGCGCGCCTCACCGTGCACGACCCCTCGGGGCGGCGCGTGGCGGTGCTCCTGGACGAGAGGGCGGAGGCCGGCGAGGTGATCCGCGCCTGGAACGGCCGGGACGATGCCGGCCGTCCCGTCCCCTCCGGCGTTTATCTGCTCCGTCTTGACGCGGGGAACCGCGCCGAGACCCGAAAGATCGTCCTTCTCCGCTGAGGGAAAGCCACGAAAAGCCGACTTTGGGCGGGGACGCAGCTGCGGGGCACTCACTCGCGGGTTCCGGCGAAGCCGTGCGGTATCTCCTTGAACCGCTGTGGCTTGCGGAAGTTCAAAGCTCGCGCGTGGCGTGTCGCACCCGGCGCAGCCGCGTTCCCGCTTCTACTTCGTTTCAGGTGGGAAATCCGAAGGGGGTGGGATCTCGAAGACCGCCCATCGACCTTCTCTATGGGAAGGGAGAAGCCCCGACTCTTGAACGAAACGGCGTAACGCGGGATTCCCCTTCTCCTCGTTAATGGTGGCAACGATCCACCGAATCCCCGCCTCTCCCAGCTCCCGCAGAATCCCGGAGGCGTCGATCGTGCCGCCCGGGTCCTCCCGGTTCACCAGATTGCGGAGATAGGGGCATCGCCGGAAGGGTTCCGATTTGCGGAAAGCCACTCGGGTCACCGTGGACGTGGGGATCGGACGGTCCATCAGAACCTGTGCCATCCGGTGCTCGACTCTTTCGATGTATGCGGAGGCGGGGAGGATAAGGACGCTCCCCTCCGAGGTGCTCCCTTCCCGAAGGAGGAGAAAGATCTCGTCCCGAGCAGGCGCATGGGTCGCCACTGTTCCCTGGTAAAGATCGGGGATCGCGGCGAGCGCCCCCAGGGAGAGGAGGGCGAGCACCGCCCGGCGACCCATATCGCTTCGGATCCTTCCCGCGTACCGCACGGCTCCCGCGATTCCGACCCCGGCGAGGACCGCCAGCCCCGTATGCATCAAGAGAAGATAGCGGTAGGGGGTCCGGAAAAAGTCGAAAGGGGGACCCAGCTTCTGGAAGAGCCAGTAGGGAAGGGGGACGCGTAGGCCGGGACGGAATCCCCCCAGGTCGAGGAAGGGACCGAGGGAGAGGAGGAAGCCGGCCAAGGCGAGCGCCGGAAAGATCCACCCCCGGCGCCATCTCAATGCGCACGATCCCGCCGCGACCCAGAGCAGGGTGAATGCGCCGGGGTAGGCCAGATTGATCGGGTGGGACCGGGCGCTCTCCCTGACCTGCATGATTCTCTGGTCGCTCTGCCGCGTCGTGAAGAAAGAGGGTTCCAGGGCGAGCCGGCTGGAGACCCTTTCGGGGGGAGTATAATACGCGGCTCCCTTCATCGTTCCGGCGGGGGAGAGAAGAGCGATCGCCGCGACGCAGAGGACCGGGGGGAGTGCGGCGGCGGCCCAGAAACGTATCTCTCCCGTCCATCGCCATCCGGAGGGACGGCCGATCCAGCGAGCCGCGGCGAGCAAGGGGAGGGAGACCATGATGAACCAGAGGCAGGTGAGGGATGTGAGGAAAGCGCCTACGGCGGCTCCGCCGGCGAGGAGTCCCCGCCGGACGGGCGATACGTCCTTTCCGGTCGGAAGGCCGGCAAGAAGGAGGAGGGGGAGCCAGAAGGTGCTTGCCACGTTCACCGACGAGAGCAACGCTCCGCGAAGGGGCATAAAGGCGTAGAGGAAGCCGGCGATCCAGGCGGCGGCCCGGTTCCGCGTGAAGCGGCGGGCGAGGAGGTAGACCGCGAAGCCTCCCACCGGATAGGTGAAGAGAAGCCAGAAATTGGAGAGCGCGATCAGGACGCCGACACCGTCGGTCGCCGCCAGGACCGGAAGGCTGATGACGCCGTAGAGGACGAGCGGATTGGTATAGAGGAAGGAGAGACCCTGCGGATAGAGCTGGAAGTCGCACCAGTAGGGGGAGGTCTTCTCTACGAGGAACGCCCGCTCGATCCACCAGAATTTCCAGATTGTCTCCGTGGAATCCGCGTCGACGGGCACCTCTTGGGCGAAGCGCGCCGCGATGGGCCAGGTCCAAACGATCGTGGTGGCGACGAGCAGAAGGATTACGGTGGCGAGGATCGCCGGGGAATCGCCGCGGTCCCTCCTCGTTTCCTCCTCGTTCGGGGATGGGGGGGTCGATCTCATTCGCTGATTCCGCCTTCTCTCGTGAGTCGGTTTCCCGGGTTCCTCTGCCGGTAAGCCAGTATGGGAATCGGGAGGAGGGGAGTCAATAGGACCGGAAACGGGCTCTATCGGGTCTCGGATCACGAGGTTGAAAGGTCTTGACAGGTCTCGATTCCCCATCCTAGAGTGGAGCGTTCGTCTAAGGCGGACTTAAGAGGAAAGTTACGTGATTTATTTCGTATCGTTTCTGGTGGCCCTTTCCGCCGTGGTGCTCCTAACCCCCCTCGTCCGCACCGTGGCCGTTCGGGCCGGATTTCTCGATCTCCCGAACCGGAGGAAAATCCACAGGAATCCGACCCCACTTCTGGGCGGCCTGGCGGTGCTCCTCGGTTTTCTGGTCGCTTTTTTCTTGGGAATCCGCCTCCTGGACGTTTCCTTTACACGGCCACTCTTCGGCTTCCTGATCGGGGCGCTCTGGGTCTTTCTGGTCGGATTGGCGGACGACAAGTGGGGGGTCGGGCCGCTTCCCAAGCTGTTCGGCCAGGTGATCGGCTGCTGTTTCTTTTTCTTCTCCGGCAACACGAACGGCCTCATCACCAGCGCTCCCCTCGACCTGGTCTTCTCCTTCCTCTGGGTCGTGGGGATGATGAACGCCCTCAACTTCCTGGACAACATGGACGGAATCGCCGGCGGAATCACCGTGTTGGCGTCTCTCGGCTTTTTCGTGATCGCCCTCGCGAAAGGGGCGACGCTCACCGCGCTGATCGCCGCCGCGACCGCCGGGTCCGCCCTCGCCTTTCTCCTGTTTAATTTCCATCCGGCCTCGATCTTCCTCGGCGACGCGGGGTCGCTCCTGCTCGGTTATCTGTTGGCATCGCTCGGCATCATGTCCACCTGGCACCAGACCTCCCATTTGTTCCTGCTCGTGCCGATTTTGATCCTCGGCTACCCCATTTTCGACGTGACCTTCGTGGTGTTCACCCGGATCTCCCGCGGCTCCCACATTTACAAGCCGGGGAAAGATCACTCCTCTCACAGGATCCGCACGATACTCGCCAACGCGCGGGGGACGGCGATCGCCGTCTACGCGATCTGTCTGGTGCTCGCGCTGGCCGGAGTCTTCCTCTCGCTTACCGGCGAGCGCGGTTTTTACATCAGCGCCTTCTTCCTGGCGGCTGTTGCGTCGCTCGTCAGCGGCGCCCGCCTCTCCCGGGTGCCGATCCAGTAGCTCCCCATTGACGGCCGGTTCGGCCCGTGCTAGCGTCGGAAAAGCGGAACACGGCGGTCCGCTTCATTTTACCCGTTTCGCCCGTCCGTCCCCGGGCGGGGGCGGGGAGCATCGTGGAGGTGCGATCCGTGCTTGACGCGTCATACATACGGGAACACGCGGACCAAGTCCGCGAGGCGATCCGGCGGAAGGGTGACGACGCCGACCTGGACGGGTGGCTCCGCCTCGACCGGGAACGGCGGGAGCTGCTGCAGTCGTCCGAGGAACTACGGGCGGTTCGGAACCGCGTGAGCGAGGAGATCGCCCTCCTGAAGAAGGAGAAGAAGGACGCCTCCGAACCGATCGTCCGGATGCGTGAGACGGGCGCGCGGATCAAGGAGATGGAGGGGCGCCTCAAGGAGGTGGAGGAGGGGCTGGAATCGATCGCCGCCCGCATCCCGAACGTTCCCCATCCGGATGTCCCCGAGGGGGACGAGAGCGCCAACCGGGAGATCCGGACCTGGGGGGAGCCGCGGCGCCATTCCTTCCGGGCCCGGCCGCACTGGGAGACCGGCGAGGCGCTGGGCCTCCTCGATTTCCCGCGGGGAACCAAAATCACCGGATCCGGATTCCCCGTCTTCTTCGGCGCCGGCGCGCTCCTGCAGAGGGCGCTGATCCGATTTATGATCGATCTCCACCGCCGGGAGCACGGCTACCGCGAGGTGTACACCCCCTTCCTCGTCAATCGCGCGTCCATGTTCAACACCGGCCAGCTCCCCAAGCTCGAGGAGGACATGTATCTGGCGGAACGGGACGATCTTTTCCTGATCCCCACCGCCGAGGTGCCGGTCACCAATCTGCACGCCGACGAGATTTTCGACGAGGAGATGCTGCCGGTCCGCTACGTCGGCTACACCGCCTGTTTCCGGCGCGAGGCGGGCGCGGCGGGAAGGGACACCCGGGGTCTCAACCGTCTGCATCAATTCGACAAGGTGGAGTTGGTGCACTTCGTCCGTCCCGAGGAGTCCTACGACGTCCTCGAGGAGCTGCTCGGTCACGCCGAAACGGTGCTGCAACGGCTCGGGCTTCCCTACCGGGTGCTCCTCCTCGCCGACGGCGACCTCAGCTTCGCTTCCGCCAAGACCTACGACATCGAATTGTGGGCGCCCGGGCAGGAGCGCTGGCTGGAGGTCTCCTCCTGTTCCAATTTCGAGGATTTCCAGGCGAGACGGGCGAAAATCCGTTACCGGCCGAAGGAGGGAAAAGCGACCCGGCACGTGCACACGCTGAACGGTTCCGGCGTCGCCCTCCCCCGTTTAACCATCGCGTTTCTGGAACACTACCAGCGTGAGGACGGCACCGTGGAAGTGCCGCCCGTTCTGCAGCCGTACATGGACGGACTGCGGGTCATCGAATAAAGGCAGGGCAATCGGGAGGCTCGATCATGGTCAAGCCGCGCGCGCACGGAGGTCCTCCTCGGATCACCTCGACGCTCCTTCGTGTCTATATCTTTCTGGGGAGCGGTTTTCTCATCCTGGCGCTCTTCTTCTACACCAATCACCTGATCGACCGGTTGCAGAAGGAGACGGAGCTGCTCTCCCGCATCTTCGCCCAGTTCGCGGCGGGGACGATCATGCCCGCCGCGCGGAACGAGGCGATTTCGGGCGTTTTCAGCGAGATGATCGCCGATCTCCCCTTCCCCGTGATCGTCACCGATCGGCGCGGCGTCCCCTGGACATGGCACGCGATCCCGGACGAGCTGAACGGCGTCTCGGTCCGGGTGGAGGACGTCAGCTTTTCCGATTTCCAGGACACGGACCCGGAAAATCCCGCATCGGCTCCGATGAAAGAGGTGATCTCCCTGGCGGCCCGGATGGACCGGACCAACGCGCCGATCCCCTTCTTCGACCCGAGGAGCGGCATCCTGGTCGGCAAGGTGCATTACGGCGATCCGCCGGTGGTGAGCACCCTCCGGCTCCTTCCCTTTATCCAGGCGGCGCTGGTGGCGATCTTCATCCTTCTCGGCTATCTCGGCTATCGAGGGATGAAGGAAGGAGAGCAGCGCTCCATCTGGATCGGCATGGCGAAGGAGACGGCCCACCAGCTCGGCACGCCGATCTCGTCTCTCATGGGGTGGCTCCACCTGCTCCGCACGCGGACCGCCGAGACGGAGTCCGAATCGGTCGTCCTGACCCGCGAGGAGCTGGACATGCTGATCGGCGAGATGGAGCAGGACGTGAGCCGTCTGAACAAGATCGCCTACCGCTTCTCCAACATCGGATCCCTCCCGACGCTGAAGTCGCAGGACCTCAACCCGATCATCCACGAGGTCCTGGAGTATCTGCGGAAGCGGGTCGAGGGGGGCGGCAAGCACATCCACGTGATCGAGGACTTGCGGGAGATCCCCCAGATCCGCGTCAACAAGGAACTGATCCAGTGGGTGATCGAGAATCTGTTCCGCAATTCCGTGGACGCCCTGGCCGAGCGCGAAGGCGGAACGATCCGCATCGCCACGGGGTATAACCGGTTGGGACGGACGGTGAAAGTGACTTTGAGCGACGACGGGCGGGGGATGTCCCCGTCGGACATGAAGCGCGCCTTCTACCCCGGTTTCAGCACCAAGCGGAGGGGCTGGGGCCTCGGGCTCCCGCTTTCCCGGCGGATCGTGGAGGACTACCACGGTGGCCGGATGATGATCGAGAAGAGCCAGAAGAACCGGGGGACCCAGATCTCCATCACCCTCCCCGCATAAGCGGCCCCCGCCGGAAGGGCCGAGCTCCGGGGGGAAATCCGGACGGGAATCGGAATGCGTATTCTCTGGGCGGACGACGAAGTCGACCTGCTGAAACCGCACGTGATCTTCCTGCGCGAGCGCGGGTACGAGGTGGTCACGGTCACCTCCGGCGACGAAGCGATCCGCCGCGTCCGGGAGGAGCGGTTCGACGCGGTCCTTCTCGACGAAATGATGCCGGGGCGGGACGGGCTCTCCACCTTGGAGGGGATCAAGGAACTCCATGAGGACCTCCCGGTGATCATGATCACCAAGAGCGAGGAGGAGGACCTGGTCGAGACGGCGATCCGCAAGAGGATCAACGATTATCTCCTCAAGCCGGTCAACCCGGTCCAGATCCTCTCCGCCCTCCGCCGGGTGCTCGAAAAGGAGAGGATCGAATCGACGGGGATCGCCCGGGATTACCTGGGCGAGTTCAACCGGATTCGCGCGCTCGCGCAGACGGCGAACGCCGACGATTGGATCGATATCCATCGCCGCCTCTCCCGCTGGGACCTGGAGCTGGAGCGCTTTCGCGAGGTCGGCCTGAAACAGACCCAGGAGGACGTCCGCCGGGAGATGAACGCCGAGTTCGCCCGGTTCGTGGAGAAGCACTACGCCGGTTGGGTGGGAGGGGAGAAGAGTCCGCCCCTTTCGACGGACCTGGTCGATCGCTGGGTGCTCCCCCTCCTCGAAGAGGGGAAGCGGGTCTATCTGGTCATCATCGATTGCATGCGGCTCGACCAGTGGATGGAGATGGAGCGCCTGCTCGATCCCTATTTCCAGATTCGCAACGACCACTACTATTCGATTCTCCCCTCGGCGACCCCTTATGCCCGGAACGGCATCTTCTCGGGGCTCCTCCCGATGGATCTGGCGCGGATCCACCCGAAGTATTGGCAGGAGCAGTCCGAGGAGGAGGGGAGCAAGAACCGCCACGAGAAGCAGCTCCTGGAGGCGCAGCTCGAGCGCCGGAAGGTGCGCCTCCGCCGCAACCTGAAATACGTGAAGATCTACAATCCCGACGAGGGGAACCAACTGAAGCGGCAGGTCAGTTCCCTCTTCTCGGTTCCCTTCGTCGCCCTGGTGATCAACTTCGTCGACATCTTCACTCACGGACGGTCCGAGTCGGATATCCTGCGGGAGCTCGCGCCGGACGAGGCCGCCTTCCGATCGGTGATGACCTCCTGGTTCCGGCACTCTTCTCTCTTCGAGATTCTGCGCGCGATTTCGTCGCAGGACGCGACGGTGGTCCTCACCTCGGACCACGGGGCGATTCTGGGACGGAAGGCGACCATGGTGCACGCGAACCGGGAGACCTCCACCAACCTTCGCTACAAGCACGGGAGCAACCTCGGCTGCGACGAGCGGCACGCGGTGAAGGTAAAGAACCCGGAGGACTACAAGCTCCCCCGGGACTCGCTGAACAAGAACTATATTTTCGCCCGCGAGAATTACTACTTCGTCTATCCCACCCGGTACCACGAGTACGAGCGACAGTACCGGAACACCTTCCAGCACGGCGGGATCTCGCTGGAGGAGATGATACTCCCCTGCGCGGTTCTCACCCCAAAGAGGTAGGCGCGGTGGGCGCCCCGGAAGACCCGATCCTCTTTGAAACCGGTTCCCCCGAGGAGACGATGGAGCTGGGGGCGCGGCTCGGCGCCGTTCTTCGACCCGGGGATCTGGTGCTACTCCGGGGGGACCTGGGGAGCGGAAAGACCGTCTTCGTTCGCGGGGTCTGCCGCGCCTTCGGATGCGCCGACCGGGTCCGGTCCCCCTCCTTTGTTCTCGTCCGGGAGTACGAGGGGCGCGTGAGGGTTTTCCACGTCGACCTCTACCGGTTGACAGGCCCCGGGGATTGGCCTAACCTCGGCGTGGAAGACCGTATGGCGCAGGGAGTTGCCCTCGTGGAGTGGGGCGAGAGAATCGCCGGGCTTTACGGCGGGAACGCCCTGGACGTGGAAATCCGCTCCGGGCGCTCGGAGACGGACCGGGTCATCGCCCTCCGTTGGAGCGACCCGCGGTTGGCCCATCTGGGAGGGGCGCGATGATCGTGCTCGGGATCGAAACCTCCTCCCGTTGGTCCGGCGTGGCCCTCGCGTCGCCGGAGGGGCTGATCGGCTCCTTCCACATGCGGGAGGGGGGACGGACGGAACATCTTCATGTCTTAATGGTGCGCCTTCTGGAGGCGGCGGACCTGACGCCGGAATCCCTGGATGGGGTCGCCGTTTCTCTCGGTCCGGGCAGCTTCACCGGGCTTCGAATCGGGCTCGGCGCGGCCAAGGGTCTCGCCCTCGCTTCGGGTTGCCCGGTGGCGGGCATCCCCCTCGCCCCGCTGCTCGCCGAGGAGGTCGGGTCGGAGGGGGGGCGTGTCGCCGTCTGGATCGACGCCGGCCGGGGGGAGGTCCACCAAACACTTTTCCTGGGCGGCTCGGCCCTCGGGCCGGGGGAAACCGCCGCGCCCGATGATCTTCTCGCCCGGGCGGCGGGGGAGACGGCGCTTTTCGTGGGGAGTGGCGCGCTGCGCTATCGCGCTTTGATCCGTGAGCGACTCGGCGAAGCGGGCCGCATCCCCCGCGAGGAGAGGCACCGGCCCGACGCGGGGCGGGTGGCGCTCCGCGGCCTGGAGAGGCTCCGGATCGGGGACGGAGACGACCCGGACGGTTTGGAACCGCTCTATTTGCGGGGGGCGGACGCGAAGCCCCCTCGTTCCTAGGGTGGTACGATGGATCCGGTGGCCTTTCGCCCGATGGAAGAAGAGGACCTGAACGCGGTGGCCGCGCTGGAGAGGGAGCTCTTTTCCGATCCCTGGCCGCGGGAAGCCTTCCGGTACGACATCCGGGAGCGCCGGGCGTCCTGTACGCTGGTCGGGACCGATGAGAAGGGGCTGGTCGCCTACGGCGTGGCCTGGCGCGTGCGGGGGGAACTGCACATCGCGAACATGGCGGTCCGCAGGGATCGCTGGGGCCGCGGAATCGGCGGTGCCCTTCTGGACCGGATGCTCGAGGACGCGGTGGAGGTGGGGTGCCGAATCGCCACCTTGGAGGTCCGCGTCGGAAACCTGAGGGCCATCGAACTCTACCGGAATCACGGTTTCCGGGAAGTGGCCATCCGAAAAGGATACTACGTGGACAACGGGGAGGACGCCCTGGTCATGTTGATCGACCTGGGCGCCCGGCCGGGAGAGAGCGGTGGATTGGTTTAGAAAGAAGAAGCGGGGCCTCAAGGAACCGAAAAAGAAGAACCTCCCCGACGGGCTCTGGGTCCGTTGCGAATTCTGCGAGGAGATCCTCTACCGAAAGGAGCTGGAGCGCAACCTGTGGACCTGCGGCAGCTGCGGGTTCCACTTCCGCATCCGCTCTTCCGACTACATCCGCATCCTGATCGACGAGGGGACCTGGAAGGAGACGGACAAGGATCTCTCACCGATGGATCCTCTCAAGTTCAGGGATCAAAAGAAATACCCGGACCGGATCAAGCAGTACCAGGAAAAGACCGGAATGAAGGAGGCGATCCGAATCGGCGTCGGCGACGTGGAGGGACAGGGGATCTCTCTCGGTGTGCTCGAGTTCGCCTTCGCCGGCGGGAGCCTGGGCGCGGTGATGGGGGAAAAGATCGTTCGCGCCGCCGGCGTGTCGCTTCGAACCGGGCGGCCGCTGGTGCTGCTCTCCTGTTCCGGCGGCGCGCGGATGCAGGAGGGGATCATCTCCCTGATGCAGCTCGCCAAGACCAGCGTGGCCATCGCCAAGCTGGGCGAGGCGCGCATCCCCTATATCTCCTTGGTAACGCACCCGACCACCGGCGGCGCCAGCGCCAGCTTTTCCATGCAGGGGGACGTGATCATCGCCGAGCCGAAAGCGCTGATCGGTTTCGCCGGTCCCCGGGTGATTCAGCAGACCATCGGGCAGGAGCTGCCGGAGGGTTTCCAGCGTTCCGAGTTCCTCCTCGAGCACGGGCAGCTGGATATCGTCGTTCCCCGCAAGGAGCTGAAGAGCACTCTGGCCCGGGTCCTGCGGCACTTTCCCCCCGCCCGCTCCGAGGCGGAAACGGTCCGATCGGAGTGAGGGACCGGGCCGGACCGGGGGCGCGCCGGTACGCCTCCGATCGGCATGAACCCGCCCCGCCGGAGCCGCTCGTCGGCGAACGACGAACGGAACAGCCATGGACGCCGCGTACGCCATGAGCGCCGCATTCCGCGCCGGCCGGTTCGCGCCGGTTCTCGCGCTTCTGCTCGCGTTTTTTCCGGTCCGCGCCGCCTCCCAGGAACTCCCCGAACACGCCTATCTCACCGGCGATCGACTCTCCGCGCGCTCCCTCTCGGACGGCGGCACCGAGGTGGACGTCATCGGCAACGTCCGTTACCTCGACCGGGATCGAGGGGTTCACGCCGCCGGCGATCGCGCGGTTTGGCTGAAGGGGGACCGGACGCTCCGCATGTCCGGACGCGTCCGGATCTACCGGGAGGGGAGTTGGATCTACGGTCCCCTCGGCTTGATCGACAGGGACCGGGAGATCATGATCTTTCCCCGGGGGGTGCTGGTGGTGGAGGGGGACCGGACCGTCGTCGCCGACCGGGGGATCTTTCACACCGGCGGCGCGGAGGCGGACGCCGACTCGGCCCGCTTCTTCGGATCCGTCACGGTGCTCGACTCCTCCCGAAGCGTGATCGCCGACTCCCTCACCGTCCACGGCGGGAGCGGCGAAGCGATCGCCCTCGGCGGAGTGGAGCTGGAACTCTACAGGGATTTCTACCGGATCCTGGGGGGGCGGGCTCTTTTCTCCGACGACCGGATCATCGTGACCGAGTCCCCGCGCCTCATCGAGATGGACAGCCTGCGCGCCGAGATCGGCAGCCTCGAAGGGGACACGATCACTCTCCTGACGGACGAGGAGAGGATCATCGCCTCCGGATCCACGCGCGGCGCCTACCAAGACGTGAATACCCGTTCGGACAAGACCGTGATGGAGGGCGAGGAACGGGTCGTGCTCCTCACCGGTTCTCCTTCTCTCGTCCGGGAGGGGGAGAGCATGGGGGGGGACTCCATCCGCATCCGCTTCAACGAGGAGCATGAGATCGACAGCGTGGCGGTCCTCGGGAGCGGACGGCTCGCCAGTCGGAAGATGGAACCCTTTCTGGAGGAGACGGGGGTGACCGAGGCGGACCGGATCGACCTCCTCTTCGCCGGAGGCGACCTTTCGCGGGTGACGGCGGTCGGCGGCGCCGTCAGCGACCGCTTTCTGCTGGACAAGGAGGAAGGCGTTCGGGAGAAGAATCACGCCGCCGGGGACACGATTCGTTTCTTTCTCGTCGAGGAGGACCTGAAGAGGATCGAGGTGGCCGGCGCCGCCCAAGGGGACCACGTCTCCGTCCCGGCGGACGCGGAAGAGGAGGAGGAGGAGAAGGAACGGGCGCGCTACCACGCGGACCGAATCGAGTTCCACACCGACCGGGATCTGGTGGTTCTCATCGGCCACGCCCACGTGGATCAGGGGGATATGCAGCTCGACGCGGAGCGGATCCGCTACGACCTCTCCCGCTCCGTGGTGAACGCCCTCGGCTCTCCGGTCCTCCAGGACGGGCCGGACCGGGTGGACGGGAAGAGGATGATCTACAACGTGGACCGGGGGCAGGGAACGATCTTCGATGGGGTCACCAAGTACGACCAGGGAATCTGCTACGGCGAGGAGATCGTTCGTGTCGGCCCGAACACGCTGCTTCTCCGGGACGGGAAATACACCTCCTGCGACCTCGAACATCCCCACTATTATTTCCGCGCCGATCGCATGAAGATTTACCTGAACGACAAATCGGTCGTGGCGCCCATCGTCCTGTACATCGCCGACATCCCCCTCATCGCGCTCCCGTATTATATTTTCCCCCTCAAGGGAGGGAGGGCGAGCGGATTCATCCTGCCGGTGGTGGAGTTCGGTTTCTCCGAGAGCAAGGGCCGGTTCATCCGCAACGGCGGCTACTTCTGGGCGATCAACGATTACGCGGACATGACCGTGCGGGGCGATTTTTACCAGGACTCCCACTGGGTCGGCTACCTGGACGGCCGCTACCGCGTCCGTTACCTGCTGAGCGGTTCGCTGAACACGTCCTACAAGAGCTCCGTCGGCGGGCGCAAGCGGTGGAGCGTACAGGCGAACCACACCCAGGAGTTGGGCGAGGACCTGGACCTGACCATGCGGGCCAACTTCGTGAGCGACAAGTCCTACCGGGTGGAGGAGTCCACCACACTCGAGGAATTGGATCGGACCCTCAAGTCGGATCTGGTGCTCAAAAAACGGTGGAGCGACAAGTCGGTTCAGGTACAGATGACACGCACGGAGCGTCTCGACCAGGACCGGATCGACGAGACCCTCCCCTCGGTCAACTTCACCATGAGCCGGCGCGAGCTGATCCCGCCGCCGGAGGAGAAGACGGGGGGCGGAAGCGCCGACCGCAGGTGGCACAACGGCATCTACTGGCAGTACTCTTCGCGGCTCCTCAACGCGCGCGAGAAGAACGGGGACGAGCGGGACGATCACGCCGGATGGAAGCACGACCTGGGTCTCAACCTCTCGCACAAGGTCGGGGAATGGCTCGGCCTCAGCACGCGGCTCAACTGGGAGGAGAACTGGTACGATCGGGACAAGCTGGGACAGAGAAACGTGCGCCGCGGCACAATGGACGCTTCCGCGTCGGTGAACACCAACGTGTACGGGACTTGGTTCCCCCGGATCGGCCCTCTGATCGGAGTCCGGCACATCGCCACGCCGTCGGTCTCTTTCAGCTACCGGCCGCGCAACCCGAACCACTTCGCCGTCGACGAGGACGGGTCCACGCAGGACCGTTTCTACACCTTCAGCGGCTTCGGCGGCTCCCAGAGGGCGAGCCGCACCCTCGGCTTCCGTCTCTCCAACAAGCTGCAGACCAAGTACCGGGTGGGCGAGGAGGAGCGGCGCAACGATCAGCTCCTGCTGCTCACCAACTCCATCGGTTACGATCTCGAGAAAGACCGCAGCGAGGGCGAGGAGCCCTGGTCGCAGCTCCAGTCGTCGCTTCGCTTCCAGCCGGTGCAGGTTTTCAGCTCCGAGCTTTCCCTGTCGCACAATGTTTATACATGGATCTTCAGCGGTCTTTCGGTGCGGTCCAGCCTCCGGCTGAGCGGCACCTTGGGGAAGACGGTGAGCGGCGGTTTCGGCGACGCCGATTCCCCCGACGCCGGTCTCTTCGAGGAGAAGACGGAGTCCCTTGTCCCCTTCGAGGAGGACCGGACCGAGCCGTACCGCGGTGAAGGGGGATTCTCGAGCGGCAAGGCGCGGGACTCCTCCTCCATTCCCTGGACGGCGAGTTTCTCCCACAGCTTTTCCCGCGGTTCTCAGTCGGGCGACTTCAGCCAGTGGCTGAACTCGCGGTTCGGCGTGGGTCTCACCGCGAACTGGGAGATCGACTACGAGAACCGATACGACCTGGAGGCGCGGGAGACGGTCAGCCAGGGCTTCCGGATCGGAAGGAACCTCCACTGTTGGGAGGCGAGCCTCCGCGGCCGATATTCGGGCCGGGAGTGGGAATACTATTTCAACATCCGTATCAAGGCGCACACCGAGATCTATTACGAGAAAGGGGAGAGACGCCTCGGGTTCTGATCGAAGGAAAGACCCCGCGGCGGAACCGGGCGGTCCCCGTCGGTGTGCGGAGAAGGGTGGGAAGAGGGCCGGATCGGCCTTCTTGACATTCGCCGCCTCGGTGTGCTAACTTCATGCGATTGGAACGGTTGCAACCCGAACGCCCAACCGGGCCGTCATCGGGGAGACGGGGAAACACAGATGAAAAGAACGATCGGGGTCGCCCTGGCGGCCGTCTTGCTTCTGGGCGCCGGCTGCACCTTCTTCGGTCTTCTCGGGCCGAAGGGTCCGCAGACGGTCACCTTTTTCTTCTCCAATGAAACGATCGGCGAACTGAAGCCCTGTGGGTGACACTCTAAGGGGAAAGGTGGGCTGGCCCGGCGGGCCGGCGAGATTGAAACCCGACGCGAGTTGAACCCGGTGATCAGTGTCGATCTCGGCAATTTCGTCGCCCGGCGGAATCCTCCGTACGGGTACGACACGGACATCACGCTCCGATCCCTCGAGATGATGGGCTACGATCTGGTCACCATCGGCGAGAAGGAAGTCAGCTGGGGGCTGGACGAACTGGACGAGGCGCTGGCGCAGCACGGCATTCGCGTGATCTCCAACAACATTCTGGACGCGGAAACCGGCAAGACCCGCTATGAGCCTTGGACGGTTCTGTCGGCGGGCGAGATCAAGGTGGGCGTCACCGCCGTCATCGGGGGCGAATCGATCATCCCACGCACCCTCAAGGAACGGGAGGGGATCACGGTCGCGGATCCGATCGAGAGCAGCCGCCGCGCCCTCGAGGAGATGAAGAAAAAGAAGGTCCACATCACCGTGCTTCTCGCCCATTCCGGAATGGAGAAGGCGGAGGAATTCGCGGACTCTCTCGCCGGTTTCGACGTGATCCTCGTCGGGCACGGGCGCCGGGAACTGAAGGAACCGCAGAAGTCCAACGGCGTAATCCTGATGGCGGGCGGCGCGCGGAGCGACAAGCTGGGCGAGCTGACCCTGGTCTGGGAGGACGGGTACGTCCGCACCTTCGAGGGAACCACTTTGGATCTCAAGCAGGACGAGGGGCCCGTCGATTCGGAGATCCGCGCCATCACCTGGGAGAAGATGGAACTCGACGAAAACGGCAACCGGGTCCGGAAGGTGTCGGACGCGAAGGCGCAGAGCGGGAAGAAGGATGAGGGAAACGAGGTGGAGCGGGAGGCCCGCGTCGACCAGGAGCAGTACAAAAAATACCTGGGAATCGACAACTGCGCCCTTTGCCACGCCGACGTGAATGACTATTGGGACACGACGCCCCACTCCCGCGCCTACGCCACCATCGCCGAGGGAGACGATTGGAACAACCCCAAGTGCTGGCACTGCCACGTGACCGGATTCGGCGAGAGGACCGGCCACTCCCGGACGGAACTGCAGCCGGAACTCTGGAACGTGCAGTGCGAAGCGTGCCACGGCCGGGGGACGGAGCACATCCGGGGGCCCGATCGGAAGAAGGTGGATGAGGCGACCTGCCGCGGGTGCCACACCAATGAGTGGAGCCCGAACTGGGATTACGCGAAGTACCGTTCCAAGATCGTCTGCACCAACGCGACCCGGCACGGGCGGGGATAGTCACGCACCGCCCCGATCTCCGGCCTCTCCCGGACTTTTTCCCCGCGAGGAGTTTCCCTTGAAGGAAGGGATCGAAGGGGCCGCCCGCCTGTTGGGCGCCGCCCGGCGCGCGGCGGCGCTGACCGGCGCCGGCGTTTCCGCCGAGAGCGGAGTCCCCACCTTCCGCGGCGAAGGAGGGCTTTGGCGCCGCTATCGCGCCGAAGATCTGGCCACGCCCGGGGCGTACGCCCGGGATCCCGAACTGGTCTGGGAGTGGTACCGCCACAGGCGCCGCCTCGTGGCCGCCTGCGAGCCGAACGCCGCTCACCTCGCCCTCGCCCGACTCGAAAGGCTCCTCCCCTCTTTCACGCTGATCACGCAGAACGTGGACGGCCTCCACGCGCGGGCCGGCTCGCGCGATCCGGTGGAGCTGCACGGCAACCTCTTCCGCGCCCGCTGCGAGTCGGACGGCGAGACGAGAACCGCCGACGGCTCGGAGGGGGACGGGATCCCCCGCTGCCGGGCCGGGCATCCGATGCGCCCCGACGTGGTCTGGTTCGGCGAGATGCTGCCGGAGGAGGCGCTCCGGCGAGCGCACGACGCCGCCGTCGCCGCCGATCTCTTTCTGGTGGTGGGGACTTCGGCGCTCGTTCATCCCGCGGCGACCCTGCCGGTTCTGGCGCAGCAGTCGGGCGCGCGTTTAGTGGAGATCAACCCGGAGGAGACCGGCCTCTCCGGTTACGCCGACATCTCCCTCCGGGGGAAGGCGGCGGAAATCCTCCCGGCGTTGGTGGAGCTCGCCTTTCCCGAGGCGCGGGAAGGGGGGGAAGGTTGAACGGCGTGACGCTCGCCCTGCAGCGGGGGAACATCCCCCTCCTTTTGGCGGCGTTCCTCTTCGCGCTCCTCGCCGCGGTATGGGCTTACCGGCGGACCATCCCCCCCGTCTCGGCGCCTGTGCGCCGCCTGCTGGGCGCGCTCCGCTTCGCCTCCACCGCCCTCCTCCTCGCGCTCCTCTTCGATCCTCTCCTCACGGTGAGCCGGGAGGAGACTCTCCGTCCCGCCGTGGCGGTCCTTCTCGACCGTTCGGCGAGCATGGGGATCGTGGACGGCGAGGGCGGCCCCCGGCGACTCGCGGCCGACCGGGCGCTCCGGGAGGAGCCGGCGGCGGTGCTGGAGAAACTGGAGCGCCGTTACGAGGTCGTGCGCTACGGTTTCTCCGGGGCGCTCCACCCCTGGGAGGAGGAGGGGGAGGGGGACGCCACCGACCTTTCGCGCGCCGTCGAGGAGGCGGTGGAGGCGGAGTGGGAGAGAGGGCTCGACGGAATCGTCCTCCTGAGCGACGGCGCGGTGAACGCCGGGCGCGACCCGGTCCGCGTCGCGGAGGAGGCGGGCGTGCCGATCTTCCCGATCCCGATCGGCGATCCGGAAGCGGTGCGCGATCTCTCGATCCGCCAGGCGCTCGCGAACCGCCTTGTCTACGCGAACAGCCGGGTCGCCGCGGAGGTGACGATACGCGCCCAAGGGTTCGCCGGCGAGTCGGTCCCCGTATCGATCCGCGAGGGAGACCGGGAAGTGGCGCGGGACACGGTCCGCTTCGAGGGGCGACGGGAGACGCGGACGCTGACCTTCCGTTTTCCCGTGACCGAGGAGGGGATCCGGCGGTTCCGCGTCGAAGCGCCGGTGAGCGAGGGAGAGCGGGTGGGCGAGAACAACCACCTCGACTTCACCATCGAGGTGGTGAAGGAGAGACTCCGCGTTCTCCTCTTCGCCGACCGTCCCGGCTGGGATTTCGCCTTTCTCCGTCGCACGCTGGAGAAGGACGCGAACCTTTCGGTGTACGCCTTCTTTCAGGGGCTAGGCGGAGGGCCCGCGCCGGCCGACCCGGGGGCGCCGGGGAACGAACCCTTCCCGGCCACGGAGGAGGAACTCCGCCGCTTCGACCTGGTTTTCCTGTTCGGCGTTCCCGACGCGGTTCGCCGGGAATGGGGGGAGGCGCTGGACCGTTTCGTCCGCGTTCGCGGCGGCGGCCTGGTCTTTCTCGCCGTCGACCCGCTCCGGCGCGGCGTGCCGGAACCGCTCGCGTCGCTTCTCCCCGTCGCCGCTTCTCCGGGCGACCTCTATCAGGAGGGCGGCTTCAAGCCGCGGATCACCACCGAAGGGGTCCGCCACCCGATCCTCCGCATCGAGCCGGAGGACGCGGAGAACGTGGCCCGTTGGGAGGAACTCCCGCCGCTTCTCGGGATGAACCGCCTCGGCCCGGTCCGGCCGGGGGCGACTCCGCTCGCCGTCCACCCCGGCCTCGACGTGGAGGGCCGGCCCGCGCCTCTGCTCGTCCTCGGACCCGCCGGCAAGGGGCGCGTTCTGGTGGTGAACGGCGCGGGTTTCTGGCGCTGGGATTTCCGGATGTGGGGGCTCGGCAAGTCGAACAGGACCTACGAGCGGCTCTGGTCGAACGCGCTCCGTTGGATGGTGGCGCGCGGGGGATTCCAAAACGTGACGGTGCGGCCGGAGGAGATGACCGTACGGAGAAGCGAGACGATCGATCTGCGCGGCCTCGTCCTGGACGAGTCCCTCTCCCCCGTGCCGGACGCGCGGCTGGAGGTGACGGTCCACTCCGATATGGGGGAGCCGGAGCGCTTCTTCCTGGAGCCGGACCCGGCGGAACCGGGCGCCTATCATCGCTCGATCGGACCTCTTCCACCCGGAGAGTACGCCTACGAAGCGGCCGCCCAGAAGGGCGGAGCGCTTCTCGGAAAAGACGAGGGCGCTTTCTCGGTGAGCGACTTCAGCCCCGAGTTTCTCGACACGGAAAGGAACGACGAGCTTCTCGCGGCGATCGCCCGCGCGAGCGGCGGGAGGGTTCTTCCCGTGGAGGAACTCGCGGAATGGGGAGGGGATCTCTCGCTCCCCTCGCGCACGCGGATCGCGCGGAGCGAGCGCGAGATCTGGAACCACCCCGCCGTCCTTATCCTCCTCGTTCTCCTCTTCGGCGCCGAGTGGTTCATCCGCAAACGGAAAGGGCTGTCGTAAGCCCCGTCGTAACCAGATACCTTTTTCCGCCCGCAGGGCGGAAAAAGGTATCTGGTTACGATTGGACCGATTGGTGGCAAGAGCTTCTCGTAACCTGATTCTCTTTTTTCGTCCGGAGGGCGGAAAAAGGTATCTGGTTACGATTTGGTTCCGGCTCCACCCCCGCTCTACCGAAAATGATTGACTTCAAGTACTTATAATCTCTATCATTACACAATAACGTCCCTTTGGCTCCAACCGATTCTTCTTCGGGAGGTGTTCCCTTGTCACCCTTCTCCAACTCTCGTGCATTCCTCACCGCGGCGACCCTCTTGCTGTTTGTCGGGTGGGCGTATGCCGATATCCACGGCGTGGTCCGGGAGGCCGAGGGGGATCCGATTCCCGGCATCGTGGTTTCTCACGGAGACGAAGCGGACACGACCGATTCCGGCGGAGAGTACCTGCTTTACGGGGCGACAACCGGCGTCCGGCTGAGAGGAGGCGCTTCCTGGGGCGGAATCAAGGCGTTGTTCCGGGGATCCGGAACCCGCAAGGCGAGAACCGTCGTCGAGGACACCCTTCATTTCCAAAGCCCCGCCGCGACCTACTGGGAGGCGGCGGTTCCCTTCTCCTACCCTCTCGGTTCGGATACCACCTTTCACGCCTTTCTTCCTGCAAGCTGTTACAGCCCTCCCGGAGTGCCGTGGAGCGGTGTCGAGATCACTGCTGCGCAGGCGCAGCAGATCTGGGATGTCGATCCTGGTTCAGGGCAGGATGTTGAGCTCTACTCAAAGGATGATCTGCCGAGGAACGTTGATGGTACCTTTACAGGCATCCCCGCGGATGAAGCGCTCGTGCAAGAGACTGCTGATCTGCAGAACACGCAGACGGGAATCAATTTCTTCCAGTTGGGTCCTGTTGATTGGCCAAATTATACTCCAGATGGTGTCTATTGGTGGCATAATGAATCTTCAAATTTTGTGCAAGACTATCATTCCAATGGCTTTCTGACCGGGGCTGAGATTTTTACCACCGCAGGCACCTTTTCTATTAACAATGATAGGGCGAAAGAGTTAAACTACAGAGCAGTGAGCTACGGAGGAGGGTCATATGAAGGTCCAGATGCAGGTATTTTTACTCCTGGTGCTGATGATTACACTGCCTTCAACGCCGCGCACATCCGTGTCCTCTACATGCTAGGATTCGCGAAAGAAGACGGAATTAACCACATCAAATTATCACAGTATGTCCCCTAGCTCCCCTTCCTAACCAGATACCTAATCCCCCTTCTAACCAGATACCTTTTCTCTTTTGCCCCGTTCATCGTCCGGTGAGCGTTCTCTTCCGGATCTCGTCCAACGCCTTCTCCTCGTCCTCCCCCGATAGCCACGCGGACCATTCCCCTCCCATTTGGAGCCGGCTCCCCTCGGGAAAGGTGAAGGAGAGTAATCGGCCGCGTCGGCTTTCCCTCTCCGCCTCGGTCTTCCCGCAGTGGGCTCTCGCGCTCGACCACGGGTAGTCCTCGGCTCGACCGACCATCCCCGCGCGAACCGGATTCCTCTCCACATAGCGGATCGCCGCCCAGAAGTGATGATCGTCGAGCGGGGTGGAGAAGAAACGTCCCTGCCAGAGATGGCCGGCATGGTCATATCGCTTGTTGTACTTCCGCGCGTAGAGCCGATGCGTGTCGCGAAGCGCGCGGCCGAGAGAGTGGGGTTCCCGAGGGACGGCGACCAGGTGCACGTGGTTCGGCATGAGGCAGTAGGCGAGGATGTCGAGGCCGTTCCTGGAGGAATAGATTTGGAGGAGGTCGAGGTAGAGGCGATGGTCTTTCTCGTCCGCGAAAACGGCCACCCGCCGGTTTCCACGCTGGGTGACGTGGTGCGGGACACCGGGGAGGACGAGGCGAGCGTACTTGGGCATGAGCGCATCTCCTTTCGTAACCAGATACCTTTTCCTTCGAAGGGGGCTAGCAACCGTCGTGCCGGAGAAAGGGAGTGAAAAGGTATCTGGTTACCAGGAAGAGCCGTCCAGGAAGTTGGCGGTGGTGGCTAGAGCGTGGGCGGTTTTCGTAACCAGATACCTTTTCCTTCGCTTTGCTCGGAAAAAGAGAATCTGGTTACGAAGGGGGTTTGCAACCGCCGGCTTCTCTCGTAACCAGATACCTTTTCCCTCCTTTCAGTCGGGAAAAGAGAATCTGGTTACGGAGGGGCGCGATCGCCTCTTGTTCTCGCGGCTACTCCGCGCTAGAATAACGCTCCCACGGCGGATCCCGCGCTCCTCTCCACCCGTTTCCATGAAAAATGTATATGTCTGTTTGATCGTGGGCGTTTTCGGCGCGTCCCTCGCTTCCGGCGCGGAGATACCCGATCCCCCATTCGCCGGACCGGAAGGACCGTTTCGTCTCGATCCCAACCGTTCCCCTCTTCCCCTGCTCTCCCGCGCGGCCGGCGTCGGGACGGAAGGGGCGAGGCGGATCGGCGAGAGGCGCGCCGCCGGACCGATTCGGGACGCAGGCGATCTTCGACTTCTTTTGGGCGATCCGGAAGAGCTAAGGGAGGAGGCGTTCTCCTATCCGGGCGAGGGGGCGCGAGACTGCGCGCTTCGTCTCCGGCGGGAGAGCACGGGGAGCGGTGTCCGCGACACGCGCGCCTTCGAGGGGAGTTGGGGCGTTTGGGAGGCGGGGGTGCTCACCGAAAGAGATCCGGGGGAGAGCCGTCCCGCCGACTTCCTCGCCGGATCGGTGCTCGCCGACCTCGGCGGGGGAGAGGTGGTCCCCAATAATCGGACAGCATGCTAAGGTGGACTCTCCGGAACTGAGGAGGAGAGACCATGGCGAAACGTCGACGGTT